>CAXTSI010000185.1:0-15347 GCA_964246695.1 uncultured bacterium | reverse complement strand
GATTAATTAGGCAATGGGTATGTTCCAGGGCACTCCCCCCTGAACGGTTACAAAAAGCCAAACCATCCGTTGATAATTCCTGCTGTCATCACACCGCCGATTGTTGCTCCCACGATTCCATGAACTAAGGCATCTGTTCCGGTGAGATACAAGTTTTTAATTGGAGTTTTCGCACTAATCCATTTTTGTGTAAATCTTTCTGGGAGCGAAGGTATACCATAAAGAGAGCCTTGGTCGCTGGCGATCAAGTATTCTACCGTCAAGGGTGTAGCTATTAACATATTCTGATGGTTGGAAGTGGCATTTTTTGCTTTTTCATCAGAAAGATGTGTTTGTAACTCATCTGGGATTGCTATACATGGGTTTTGTCAGAAGATATTAGCTGATTTTAAGGAGGTAAATATCATGCCAAAAGAATATATGGAGATTTTAGAAACATTAATTGATAAATTGACATTATCCGCAATCTTAGAAATGTTAGAGCGAATATGTCACAAAAGAGCAGAAAATCTGAGAACTCATTGGCAAGATGAGACTTCGGCAAAGCTTTGGGAGAAAGCCGCTAGACAGATAGAACAGATAAATGTTGATGTTTGATTAAAGAGCATGACAAATTGAAAAATTCCTATCAAGTCGGTACATAGCTTTGGCTATACCGCGATCGCCCTAGCACAAATGCATTATTAATCCCGCCAAGCCTCATTAACAACACTCCCATCCGCCCCAACTAATTGAATATGCAACGGCATTTGTCCTGCTGCATGAGTCGAACAACTCAAGCAAGGGTCAAATGCTCGAATTCCCGCTTCCACTCGGTTTAACATTCCTTCGGGAATTTCTGAACTGTGAATAAAATGTCGGGCAATTTGTGCCACTGTGCGATTCATCGCTAGATTATTCTGACCTGTGGCTATGATTAAATTTACCTTTTGAATTAAACCGTTTTCATCAACTTTATAATGGTGGAACAAAGTCCCACGAGGTGCTTCACTACAGCCAACTCCTTCTAATTGGTTAATTCCTGCATCAGCACGCAATTTAGTAGACACTAAATCTGGATCGTACATCATTATTTCTATGCGTTCAATGCACGCTAAAATTTCAATTAACCGAGCATAGTGATAGAAAAATGAGGATGTGACTGTGCCTTTACCGTAATCTCTGAACTCCCTTAATTCTGCATCAGCTAAAGGTGTGCCGATGCTAGTACAAATATTTAGACGCGCCAGAGGTCCAACGCGATAAATGCCACTATCCAAATGGCAGCGATCGCGCAGGTCAGGATATCCTAGAGGACGATAGTAGGGAAATTTCAGATAAGACCAAGGTTCAACTGCTTCTCCAATAAATTCCTGATATTGGGAGGGGTTAAGGCGGTCAGCAATAATATTACCTGCGCTGTCTACAAATCGGATGTACCCGTCGTAATTCTCCCACAAACCCTCAGGAGTCACCAACCCCATAAACAAGCTCGGAAAATTACCAAACGTTTGTGCCTCCGCTTGGTAGTCTTTGAGCAAGCGTTTAAATCGCCCCAATGCGTCTAAAATTGTGGTTTTTGCTTCCGGAATGCGGTTTGTAATCTGGGTACGCCCTTCTTCAGATAAAGGTTCCCTAACACCTCCCGGAACTGCCCAAGACGGGTGAATCTTCCGTCCCCCTAGCAATTCAATAATTTCTTGTCCAAATTGACGTAAACGAATTCCCCCACGAGCAAGTTCTGGTTCAGCAGCAATTAATCCGAACACATTGCGCTTTTGGGGGTCGCTATCCATTCCTAATAATAAATCTGGAGCGCTAAGGTGAAAGAAACTCAGAGCATGAGATTGGATAATTTGTCCCAAATTCATCAAGCGGCGTAATTTGACTGCTGCTGTTGGTATGGTAACGGCAAGAATGGCATCGCCTGCTTTGGCAGAAGCTAACAAGTGACTCACCGGACAAATCCCACAAATTCGCGCTGTAATTCCTGGCATTTCCCACAGCGGACGACCTTCACAAAACTTCTCAAAACCACGAAATTCTGTGACGTGAAAACGAGCATCACTTACTTGTCCGGCATCATCCAAATAAATAGTGATTTTGGCGTGTCCTTCAATTCGAGTAACCGGGTCGATAATTACTTTTTTCATGACTATCTCTGGTGCCTAAGTGGGATATAGCAATCCTATTTGAATTGTGAACTTCCGTTGCCTCAGAAACCCGGTTTCTTTAAGAAACCGGGTTTCTCTGCGGGTTTCTCTGCGTTTACGAATCATTTAGGATTGCTCCCGGTGTAAATCAAGGAGATATTCCCATGAATTGGGAGCCTCAACCACTACACCAGGTGTCATAGATTCCCGCCGCCTCTGGATACTCATCGCAGTATTCTTCAAAGGCTGTTTTCAGGACTTTCTCTGCCCGTTGATGTGCTATCTCGGCTTGTAATTCCTCGATCGCATCCCAAGCAGCAGCACATTCTTCCGAGCGAATACCTTTCTGAGCGCAAACGGCACGAGCTTTTCTAATGTCGTCCGGAAGCTGTTGTTCTAGGAGCATAGTCTGGGGTAGCTCAAGAAATTTACTATTAGCTAGAATGTCAGCCAGGGAAATGATCCCCAGTAGTTCGCCCTGAATAACCGGCGCTCTCTGCAAATTATGGTCGGCAAATAATCGTGCTACGTATTCTAAGCCAAGGTCAGGATTGACGACGATACAAGGCTTGGTCATTACCTCATAAACACGTACCCTACAGGGATCTTTGCCATAAGCAATCACTTTATATACAATATCCCTTTCGGTAATAATGCCGTAGGCATCCTGTTCGTGACGACGATCTACAACCAGCGCTTTCCAGTCCCTTGCCCTTAAGAGTCTGACTGCTTCTGCCACGGTTGCTGAACTGCGAATCGTGGCAACATCTTTAGTCATAATGTCAGATGCTTTAAACATAGCAATCTCCAAATCTTTAATGATGCTGAGGCAAATGCGGTTTTTCCAGCTTTGATAATCCTAATATAGAGAATAAATCTGCTTCACAGCTTTAGCATGTATTCCAATAAAATTTGTGAGTAAAATTTGAGCATTTTAAAACTAAAATCGATTGACTGCGGTTAAATTTTCTAAATTTTATCGATTGTGAAAAGCAAGCTTTATCAGTGATAGCTAAGTACTGAATTGCGTAAATCCGTATCGAATTGATTTCTTCGGGTGGGCATTGCCCACCATTCTGATAGTTGGTGGGCAATGCCCACCCTACACAAGAAAATAACGCGCTCGTATTTATGCAATCGTGTACTACTCCCTTTCCGGTGTAAGATTACCGATCTTCTTTCTCTTCTTTCTTCGTGTCCTTTGCGTCTAGCCTGCGGCAACGGCTTCGCCGAACGCGGTTTATTAAATAGGTAATCTACCCTTCGGGAACGCCTAACGGCGAACGGGCGGTTCGGGAGTAAGAGTGTAAATTAGCTTTAAGATTTAACCAAATTTGATGAATTCACGTCCTTCTAGTTGTGGTGTTTCTCCGCGTAACAGTGGCTCTAGTACTGCTTTAATCCGAGTTGCTGAAGGTGGGCAGCCTGGTAAGTACACATCAACTGGTACTACTGTATGCACTGGTGTCACCCGATCTAGTAAGGTTGGTACGATACCAGGTTCATGGGGAATTGTGCCGTGAATATCGACCAATTCTATGTAACAACGCTGGAGAACTGGTTCGGCACTACCTAAAGGATTGCGTAAAGCAGTGACATTGCCAGTGACAGCACAATCCCCGAAGGAGACAAGAATTTGCGATCGCTCTCTTACTGTCTGAATCATTTGCAGGTGATCCTCATTGGCAACTGCACCCTCAACTAACACCACATCCACACCTTCGGGATATTCCTTAATATCAGCAAAGGGACTATAAACTAAATCCACTTGTCCGGCTAAATCAATCAGCCATTCGTCCAAATCGAGAAAAGACATATGACAGCCAGAACAGCCACCTAGCCAAACTGTTGCCAATTTTAAACGAGCCATTGCTTTTTCTCCCGTGCTTTGACAAGGAATTCAAGTTTGGCGCGATCGTGTTTCATTTCACCTACGCCGGAACCTTGGTAGAAAATTGCACCTGTGGGACAAGCATTAACGCATTTACCGCAGTTCGTACAAGTTTGTGAGGTTCCCCAAGGTTGATTCAAGTCAGTAATCACATGGGAGTTTGTCCCTCTACCCGCCATATCCCAAGTGTGCGCTCCTTCAATTTCATCACAGGCACGGACACAACGAGTGCAAAGAACACAACGGTTGTGGTCAATGCCAAAGCGCTCATGGGAAATATCAACTTTGCGGTTAGGAAATTGGTATTCTAACCGCACATGATCCATACCCATTTCAATTGCCAAGTCTTGTAATTCACAGTTACCATTAGCTACGCAGACTGAACAAATGTGATTGCCTTCTGCAAAGAGCATTTCTATAATCGTGCGACGGTATTTTTGCAGGCGATCGCTATTTGTATGGACTTCTATACCTTCAGCAACTTTCGTCACACAAGCAGGTTGGAGTTTATGACTACCAGCAATTTCTACCAAGCAAAGGCGACAAGCACCTACATCCGAAACCCCCTCTAAATGACACAGAGTCGGGATATGGATTCCTGCATCCTCGGCTGCTTCGAGAATGGTTTCCTCCTCACGTGCGCTGACCAATTGGTCATTTATTGTTAAAGTTTGTACTGACATTTTTACCTCTAGATTTTTGAATTAAAAGTTTATTGTTTTGAACTTTTAATTTTGAACATGATAGCAAGCATGACTTTTAAAAAAGCAAAAACATCAGTTTATAATTTCAGGCAATGTGAGTATGAAATTAATTTGGCACAGGTACTTAGCTTGATGAAGGTTAGCTTGACTCAAGTCAACCTCTGTTTGATCAATCTCTGTGAGATCGGCGTAACTGAAGTTAGTACCAATTAGGATAGCTCGTCTTAAATTAGCTCCGTTAAGGTTAGCTCCGCTAAGGTTAGCTCCGCTAAGGTTAGCATTGCTTAAATTAGCCTTACTTAGATTTGCTCCACTCAGATCAGTATTAATTAGATTAGCTTCCCTGAGGTTAGCTTCAGTAAGATTGGCTCCCTTGAGATTAGCCTTAGCTAAATTGACTTCGGTCAAGACAGCTCGTCCGAGTTCAGTTCCCTTTAAATTAGCTTCATAAAAGTCAGCCTCTTTCAAGTTTGCCTCACTAAAATCAGTTTGACTGAGGTTAGCTTGACTAAAGTTAACTCTATTCAGGAGAGCGCTAGTGAAATTAGCTTCTTCAAGGTTAGCCTGATTGAAATTACCCTCAAAACATGTAGCTCCTCTTAAATTAGCCCTACTCAGGTTGGCTCCCTTCAGGTTTGCACCCATCAAATTAGCCTCACTCAAGTTAGCTTCAATTAAAGAGGCGTTGAGTAAGTTAGTTTTGCTCAAGTCCGTCCTGCTCAAATCAGATCCTGTTAAACACGCCTCCACGAGGTTAGCATGTGTCAGACTTGCTCCATCAAAGTCAGCCTCTACCAAATATGCTTTGATCAAAGAAGCTCTATAAAGATCAGCATCTTTCAAATTGACCTTGTTTAAATTAATCTTATTCAGGTTAGCTTCAGAGAGATCGGGTTTAAGGTTTGGATTTTTCTCTCTCCACAAATTCCAACTATCCACATCTTTTTTTATCAGGGCAAGATGTTTCGGATTTGCCATATTAATTGCCTCTTATTAGTTAGTTAAAAAACTGTTGTTACTACTTTGAGCGTTCGCGTAGCGTGTGCGGAGCACAATCGCCAAATTTTACTAACTTCTTTATCCTCCCCGATCAAAACAGAATCGTGAATGCGATCGCCAACAATCCACCAATGCTGAAGAAAATTTTTGCTTTTTGCAATCATTTTCCTCTCACCGTCCCCTAATTTTCAACACACCTCAGCTAACTAATGGCTTGTCACAAGATTTGCTGGGGCGATTAACGCCAAATACTCATCCCGGAAATACCGCAAGGTACTAAATACCGGATTTGGTGCTGACTGTCCCAAACCGCACAAACTGGTATGCTTCACCATGTCGCATAGTTCCTCCAGCAGTTCCAAGTCAGTAAGCGATGCTTTGCCTGCTCGGATCTTGGTTAACAATTGATACAACTGCACCGTTCCTACACGACAAGGAATACACTTACCACAAGACTCATCCATGCAAAATTCCATAAAGAAACGGGCGACATCCACCATGTTGGTGGTTTCATCCATAACAATCATGCCGCCAGAACCCATCATGGAACCTAGTTGCGTAAGTGATTCGTAATCTACGGGGGTATCAAAAGCTGAGGCGGGAATGCATCCTCCAGAGGGACCACCTGTTTGCACTGCTTTGACTGTACCACCATCTGGAACACCTCCGCCCATCTCTTCCACAATTTGCCGCAGGGTAGTTCCCATCGGCACTTCGATTAAACCAGTGTTGCAGATTTTACCTGCTAGAGCAAAAACTTTTGTGCCTTTGCTTTTTTCTGTACCGATGTTCGCAAACCAGTCTGCACCTTTGCGAATAATAGGTGAGATATTGGCGTAGGTTTCGACGTTGTTAATTAAAGTTGGAAATCCCCACAAACCACTCTCGGCCGGATAAGGGGGTCGGGGACGAGGTGTACCGCGTTTGCCTTCAATTGATGCCATTAACGCGGTTTCTTCGCCACAAACATAAGCCCCCGCACCAATGCGAATATCAATCTTAAAGTCGAAGGGTGAGTCAAAAATATTACTTCCCAACAAACCACGCCGTTGCGCTTGGCGAATGGCAATTTGTAGGCGGTTAATAGCGATGGGATATTCGGCACGGATATATATGTAACCTTGACTTGCACCTACAGCATAAGCAGCGATCGCCATTCCTTCTAGGACGCGATGAGGGTCACTTTCCAAAACACTCCGATCCATAAATGCGCCTGGATCTCCCTCATCGGCATTGCAGATCGCAAATTTGCGCTCGCCCTTCGCCTTAGCTACAGTTGCCCATTTCACACCCGTGGGATAACCAGCACCACCCCGTCCCCGCAACCCACTGCGAGTAATAACATCTACCACCTCACTAGGAGTCGAAAACTGCAGTACACGATAAAGCGCCTGATAGCCATCGCAAGCAATGTAAGATTCAATGCATTCTGGGTCAATTTTGCCGCTGTTTTCTAGAACAATGGGTAGTTGCTTGGTAAAAAATGGATGGTTCAAATCTCCTTTTTGTACCTTTACTTCACCGCCATCTAATGCCGCGACAATTGAGAAAGCATTTTCAGGAGTCACTTTTTCGTATATTAGGGGCGCAATGCCAGGGTCCCCTTCGCGGTCAACTTGTACCAAGGGACCCTGGCAACACAAACCCATACAACCCACACCGCAAACTTGCACTTGATCTGCCAGTCCGGCTTCTGTTGTTACCTTGGACAAGCTTTCTTTGACCGCGATCGCACCAGATGACAGACAACCCGCCGCCAGACAGCAACGAATGCGAATCGGCTTGGAGTTGGCGCGTTCTTTTTTCGCTATTTCCTGTAGTTCAGTTAGGTCCATGTTTCAGGCATCCTTGGATTTGTTCGGTAACTAACTCTGGTGTCTGGTGTCCGCACACGGTGCCATCAAACACAACTGCTGGTGCAATTCCACAAGCACCCAAACATCTTGCTGTTGAAAGTGAAAGTTCACCATCTGGGGTTGTTTCACCTGCATGGATTTTGGCGCACTTTTCTACTGTCGCTAGTAAATTTGCTGCTCCCTTAACGTAACAAGCAGTACCCGTACACACTACACAGCTATGCACGCCCTTTGGTGCTAAAGAGAAGAAGTGATAAAACGTTGCTACGCCATAAACACGACTGGGTGGCAATTTCAAACTGTGGACAATGTAGAGTAACAGGTCATCTTCTAGATAGCCGAAGAGTTCTTGTGCCTTGTGCAAGACTTCAATTAGCGCATTCTGCTGATATTGATGGCGCTTCATAGTTGCATCAAGTATCTTGAAGCGTTTATCACCGCTAGGATGCTCTTGAGGCAGACTTTTTGCAGGCTGGCTTTTTTGATTGGCTGTCTTTGAGTCCATGCTTGTGTTCTGAATATTTAAGTCTTGTAGCTTTCTACCTGACTACTTACGGTTATAGGTCAACAATTTGAGGAAGTTGTGAGGAATTCTGTGAAAGAAAGTCAGGAACTTAAGGTGGAACGACCCCGATCGTACCGTCAAAGAAATGCATGAAACCCTTTACCACTTGCATTCTGCGGAGACAGAAACTGATGCGGCGATTACATTTTTGGCAGAACGATTGACCATTTTTTGAATTCAAAATTCGCTCATTCAAAGCAGATGAGCCGCGCGCGTCAAGAAACGGCTTTTGGCTCGTACAGAACTTTTTCATACAGTGCGATCGCGCCTTACGCTACTGCACATCTTTTGGCAGATGTTTATCGTTAAATTGCAATCAATGGTGGAGTATTATGCATAATCCTTGTGAAGGAGTTGAGTCGGTTGCTGAAATGATTGCACGCTTAGTATGTGACTATGAAGCGCGACAAGCAGCCGAAGGAAAAAAGGTACACAAGTCTACTAAATCCGCAGCCTTACCTCTACCACTTTCCCTTTATCCAAAACCGCGCAGATGATGCACTCACGCAGCAGGCGTTTTTTATCCACAGGGTTCTGTAACCCTTTCCAAAAATCCCTGTTGCGGAATGCATCTATTCGCGCTGCTTGTGCGGAAGCCGCAAGATATTTAAGCCAACAGGATGACCATAATATAAGTACTATATTATGGGATGCCTGCCGAGTGCAAGCCCGCCCGCGTCTAGATGAACTCGCTCAACGCATAGAAACTGCCGCAGAATGGGAAAATTTGGTGTTACCTGAAGCACAGAAACAAATTTTACGTGACATTGCGGCAACGGGATACTGTTTACGAAACTTGGGGTTTTGCACAGCATAGTAAGCGGGGTTTGGGAATCAGCGCTCTATTTGCAGGTGCAAGCGGTACTGGTAAAACTTTAGCAGCAGAGGTGTTGGCAGAGTTACCTTCTATGTCAAAAACTAGAAAAGTTTAAGCGGGCTATGGCAGATTTAGAGGTTCAGGCGGGTGCGGGTAGTCCTAAATCGTTTCCCCAAAAGGTGAGTTACGGCAAGAATTACCTGGAGAAGTTTCGTAAACATGCTGAACAAATTCGTCGGACTACGGGCAACAAAGAGATTGGCAAAGTGTCTTCTGCTGAAGGACAAGAACAAATCAAAACACTGATTGAAGAGATTGTGATGACTGGAGAGACTCGACAACAACGCTATATGAAGATTCCTGATGCGCTATGGAGCCGAAAAGGCGACGCGATTGTCATTCGACAATCGAATGGTGAATTCGTTACATTTCTAGAAGCAGGAAAAGGAGCCGCACTAGTATGGGGAGATTAAAAGGACAGTTTCAGGTATTGCTAGGGCAGACGATCGCTTCCCTTGCTAGAGTTGCGCTAGCACAAGACAACGATACGTCACTGCTAATGGACACCCTATTATTTACCCTAGCAGATAGTAGAAACTTTGAATTGCTGGTTGATCAGAATACAGTACAGTTTGAGGAACTATCCGCAACCAACGGTTTATTTGTAGGCTTTGAACTAGAACCGAGTGAACAATTGGTGGTCTGTCCCTCTGAGGAAATTGCTGTTATGCAGCAGACTGTAGCGAGTTTGACGGAGATATGGGCAGGCAAGGGAGAAACTGAGTTTCTGGTCGCTGTAAGTTTCTGGGATCGGGATAAACACCATATTATTTCAGTTTGTACAGAAGGAGATGAAGCAGAGCTAATGAAACTTGAGGAGTTGCGGCAGCGAATTGATGACATGATTTTCAGCTATGGCACTTTATCGCATCAACTGTACACAAGTGCAAGAGTTGACACAGGAGCAGCAGTAAGCTTGGCAGCCTCGTAGGTGCGTATCTTCCCACACAGATGAGCGCGCTAAAATCCCACCTTATGCTGTCAGGAAAAAAGGTACACAAGTCTATTAAATCCGCAGTCTTACTTCTACCACTTTTCCTTCATCCACAACCGCGCAGATGATGCACTCACGCAGCAGGCGTTTTTTATCCACAGGGTTCTGTATACCTTTCCAAAAATCCCTGTTGCTGAATGCAGCTATAATCCTTTCTCGGCTGATGAGCAGGGCTTGGTTGCTTCTTTCCCCACTGTCAAGCAACTCAGTAATTTGCAGGCGTAGTCCCTCTTTGGCAGTCTCGATCGCGGGGTTGTTGCCAGGAATGGATTCAAGAGCCTGAAGTTGCGATCGCAATTCCAGTAACTCTTTACGAGCTATGGCTGGTGTGCTGGTTTGTTCCCCCAGTAAAGAAAGGCGCTCTGCCTCCTGGACGAGAAATTCAACAATTTGGTCTTCTAAGTCAAAGTTGGTAATGGCATTTTTATGCTGGCACATACCACTTTTTAGGTAGTAGGTGCATTGGTAATATGATTTTCGCTTGCCGTCTTTGCTTTGATACGTTGCAACCTTGACAAATTTAGCGTTGCACTTCGCACAAAATATCAAACCTTGGAAAATATTAAGTTTTTGTGGATCGCGATCGCCATGTGATGCCCAAGCATTCTTGCGGTTACCACGGATAATGGCTTTAATTTCCTGGTGCTGTTGAAATGTAATTAATGTTTGGTCGTCGTGTGTGTTCCAAAAAACATTGATCTCATCAAAAGACTTTTTGTTACCATTTTCCTTAACCGTGTTATAAGGAGTACCACCAGCCAACACTGGATTAGTTAACCAATCCCGAATGCCAGTGATACTCCATCTAAGACCTGAGTAGGGGTAACGTAGCCCAGCATTAGATTTTTCATCTACTTTTTTCTTTAATGTTTTTTGGGTGAGCGTATCCTCTTCATCAATGGCGTAATTGCCTGATTTCCTGACATATTTTTCAGAGCATTTTGAACTTATCCCAAAGAACTCATTTAATCTTTTAGCTGTTTGTGTGCAGCTACCAACTTGATTAAATATTTTTAATATAAGTTGTGCAACTTCAACTACCGATAACTCTTGCTTGTTATCAATTAGACAAATACATTTGTCATTATTAAAAACGTATTTGTCATCTTCAATTTTGTAACCAAAGGGTGCATAAAAATTACTTTTCTTTTCTTTGCGCCGGAGTTCACGCTCTTTACGAATTCGCAAACCCAGCATTTTAACCTCATGCTTGGCTACGTCTAAGCGAATATCAACCGTCAATTCTCCCCCAACTGAATCCAAGTCGAACGGGTCATCGATAGCAACAGGTTTAATCTTTTTCTTTTGAAGTTCACTGATAAGTTTGTAAAAGATGACCTGTGATGCCGCGACTCTATCTAATCGCGTAAATTTTAAGAATTTGATATTGTGGTTAACCGGGAGTTCTTGGACTGCTTTAATTAAGTTCAGCAGACCCTTGCGGTCATGCTTGGTGCGTTTGTCGATATCAAAGAAGATTTTATTAGCACCAGCATTCCGCAAACGCTGCATTTGGTTGAGAAGCGCGTCTTTGTCCTGCGCTTGCTCGTCGGTCGATACCCTCGCATAGCCCCAAGACTCAAAATCGGTAGAATCCATAGAACATAAGCCATGTAACGATTACAAGACTTACTTTACACTATAAACGTCGCTTGTACCAGATTTTCCAGAAACTGGAGTGCAACTTTTGACGCTAAGACGGTGGCTCTAGGAGCTAATTGGAGAACGTCTTCAACTAAGCCGCTGTGGTCTGGCTCTGTGTGGCTGACAATTACGTAATCAATCGCCTTTGGGTTTACGAGGCTTTTGAGGGTGTCTAAATACAGGTCGCAAAACTTTCGGTGAGAGGTATCAACTAAAGCTATCCGGTCACCTTTGATGAGATATGAGTTATAGGTGGTACCGTTTTGCAGTCCGAATTCGATGTCGAAGCGATCGCGGTCCCAGTCTAGAGAGCGAATTGCCGTTGTGTTAGGAGCAATTTCGACAGTTTGTATAGTTAGCCGTTTTTGGGCGTTCTCTGTAAGAGCTACCATTAGTCGTCTGCCTTGCACATATTATTAGTCTTCTTTTCTGTCCTTATTTTGCTCACAATTACTTTTGTAAAGTTGTCAAATATTTTATATTTTTGGAAATTAATTTTGTATCAAATCTTTCTATTTTTTGGAATATTTATTGAATTAAAAAAAATAACAATAATTATCATATTTTTATTTTAATTACACAGAAAAATACTTATACTTGTTATTACAATAATGTTATTCTCACATAACTTGTAGCAAAAAGCATAAATTGTTTCTAGTTTTTTATCTAGCTTTTTTCCTCCTAAATAAGTTGCCACAAATCAAATTAACTATGTAAATAAATTTTCAGCGTAGGGTGTGTTAGTCGAAAGTACGACACCAAATATGATGCTAGTAATTCGACCATACACTGCTATTTAAGGTTGATAAAATTACAGATGTCGTTAGCGATACAATATTCATGACTGTTGCTACTTTGGGCGTAATTTAGATCAGTTGTAGCAACGGGGTCTAGCCAACACCAACAGTAATCGCACGGATAGCAATTTCCAAAAAGCAAGGATTGCTATATCAGTATGTTTATGTATAAAGAATTACTATTAATTTGACAAGATAGAGCGCGGTGAGAGATTAATTTGATCGTATAAAGGCAAATGCGATCGCAATTGATGCTAATGGTGAAATTCTGGTTACACTAAGCCTGAAGATTATTTCACTAAAAAATGAAAAACTTAATAAATCTGGTATTTGTAGCTGGAATTGGTTTCTTTGGGTTACGCGTATTAGGAAATCCTTTGTTAAGTTTGAGTAATCCATTTAGCCATTCGGATCAGTATCAAGTTCAATGGTCAGGTACTGCTGGAGCCAAAGTATTTGGAAGTTATGTGATTAGTTTTCGCAATAACCCCAGTACGCCTACTAGAGTGGAGAAGGTTACTGCAACGCTTCCTTATAAGCTAAGTTTTTCTGCTCCCAAAAGTGCATTGATTGCGGCAAGCGGAGCCACCTTAAACCAAGGTCAAGTAGAAATAAAAATTTATAAAAATGGTTCGGAGTGTGGACTAGAGGCATTTGCTGGGTCTGGAGCTATGGCAAATAAAGTTTGTCAGTGACCTCTTATAGCTATTAGGTTTTGGTTCCATTGCTGACTCTGCCTTTTTTTGCTTTCTCTAAACAGAGAATGCAGCGCGTCTTTTAGATGCTTTGCAACGTGTTAAAGCCAAGACTAATCAGCCTCAGACTATAGAGGATCTGCGTCAGGAGTTCGGGCTTTACGTCGTCTTACCCAAAGGGATAGACACTGCCTTGACAGCATCAATCCGGGGCATAAACGCCGTTGCTAAACTGGGGGAGATAAGGTATTATTCTCCTTAAGGAGCGTGGCGTTTATGCAGATCAATCTTTCTCCCGCAGATGAGAACTACATCAAGGAAGCCGTAAGGAACGGGGTTTTTCCGAATCAGGAAGAAGCCGTTGCCACCGCCATTACCAGAATGCGCCAGGAGACAGAGGCCAGCCTGCAACGCTTGCGGGACGCGATACAGCTGGGCAGGGACGATGTGGCGGCAGGCAGGGTAGAGGATTATACGCCGGAGCTGCTGGATCAGATTTTTGAAGAAGCGGTTGCGGCAGCGGAAAGAGGAGAAAAACTCGCATTTGATCCGCATGTTGTCCCTTAAACTCACCCGGCGCGCCAGAACAGATATTCAGCATATCAGCCGCTACACGACAGAAATGTGGGGCAAGGAGCAGGCAGTCGCCTATAAAGAACTGCTGGCCAAACACTTCGCCATGCTACAGGCCAATCCCTCCATTGGACACAGCAAGCCCGGTCTGGAAGAAGGCATTTTATGCGTAAGGGCAGGGCGGCACCTGATTTTTTACGAGACGCAAAACGAAACCGTGTATGTTTTGCGTATCCTGCATGACAGCATGGATTATGCAAGGCATCTGAATTGAGCAGCGCCCTTGCGCGCGCCAGGGGCGGGCAGCCCCTTAGAAACCCTTTACCCATAAAAAAGGCGGCCAGTGGCCGCCTCCAGACTTCTACTCCATCCGCTTGAAGCGTTTCATATCATGTCCGGTTGCACACCCATAGTAAGATGAATTAGATATATCTTCTGTTGCAAGCATCCGAGGTGGCTCAAGTCCAAGCAAACCATCCCGGTACCGACGTAGAAGTGTGGACAATGGATGAACACAGAATTGGTCTTAAACCAATTATTAGAAGGATGTGGGTTGATGAATGGACAGTACCAATAGCAAATGTTAATTGGCGATTTAAATGGTTGTGGTTATATGGTTTTGTTCACCCGCAATCGGGAGAAACATATTGGTGGATACTACCCTTTGTAAATACGGAAATTTTTAATCAAGTTTTGGCTGCCGATCGCTCAACATTTTGATGTAGGGGATAAAAAACAAATTGTTTTGGCTCTCGACCAAGCTGGATGGCATACCGCTAAAAAACTTGACCCGCCCGCAAGGTATTCATGTTATTGAAATGCCATCTCACTCTCCAGAACTTCAACCAGCTGAAAGACTGTGGCCACTTACAAATGAGCCTATTGCGTTCCCGTTCATTTGAAGACCTTGACGAAGTAGAATCCGTTTTATTTAATCGCTGCAAACAATTGCTTGAACAAAAAGATTTAGTTCGAGGTTTAACAAATTTCTATTGGTGGCCTCAAGTGACAGTTGCAGCCTGACGATTTAATTATGGGTAAGCTACCGGACATGATATAACAAATACTTGCGAATTCCCCATAAAACAAAACCCACCTACATATATAAGTGTAAGGTGGATTTGTAAATAATTATATGGATCTGGGCAGAATCGAACTGCCGTCCAGATGGGGTATTGACTCCCCGCTCATTCACAGGTTTAGCCTATCTAATCCTCAAGGCGGGAAACGTTCTTTATCCCGAACGGTAGGATGCTCTGGTTAAGTCTTAGCTAGCAAGCCACCCAGAGAACACTTGCTAGAGCATCCGTTGGGGTTGGTCTATAGTCCTTAACGGAGTCAAACTATAGACAAGCGGACCTACTAGAGGTTGTTAGGCAGCTACTGCCACGCGCTTGAAGGATACGATGTTGTTCGCATTTACTGTTGTTTGAGCCTTTGATTTTCGAGAGGAGACTCACTCTCGACCTGAATCACAGAATAGCTTTCGCCAACCTGTCGAAACCATTACAGACCCATGTGCTTCATATATCTAATTATAGTGCGTGATTTTGAAATGTGCAACTATTGTTAGTGGTTAGTGGTTAGTGGTTAGTGGTTAGTGGTTAGTGGTTAGTGGTT
>CAXTSI010000184.1:13059-15359 GCA_964246695.1 uncultured bacterium | reverse complement strand
TATGGGTTCCTGAGTCACCCATACACTCGTGGGCTTCCGCCTTCAACTCCTGTGATTGCACACAAAAATGCGATCACTCTAACACTAACTATGGTACTAGGTCTGTACAGAGGCTTCTTTAAGAATCTCCGCTATTCTTAAGATTTTCTCTCTGGGAATTGCGTACAATTCAAGCCTAACCCTTTCTCCATCAAAGGTTTTAAAGTTTCCTCCATCAATTGACAAAGTTTTAAAAATGCCATTTTCTGAAATAAATGGATCTATGTCTAAAATTTTGGCAATTTCATTAAGCAAATCTTCGGCATTTTGTTCCAATGATTTTTTTCTTTTTATTTCTAACCTGACAGATTGAAATGTCTCGGTATATTTTTCAAGAAATCTTTTTTGGATTTCTTTAACAATGGCTTTTGTAGTCTTCTTTACTGAAATAGTAATCTGGGGAGTATGAAAACCATATTCACAAGGTGAAATCGCTTTTCCATCCTCATCTTTATAGTGTCCAGTAATGGAAATCTTATCAAGCGGGAACAGTGGTAATAAAACTATTTCCCTGCCTTGATTATCAGAGAAATATACTACGTTTTCTATTTTCCTTGAATCGAAACCGAGTCCTTCAGCAATCTCCCGTATAAATGTATCAAAATCAACTTCAACATTGTTGAACATGATAAAATCCTCGAACGCCAAAACAGGCATAAAAAACGAGGAATGATATTATCTCTTAATGCTTATTCAATGAGTAAAATCACGTTTGACTAATTTATCAATTGAACAAGGATAGTTTCGTTGGGTTCAAAATTATCTTTTAAACTTAGATTAATAACCATTGTTTTTATAAATTAAAATCACTGTGTTGATTTTTTGCAACACGCATTAACTACTTTGCACTTTATTAAAAAAAAGCTAAAGCCTCTTCTTGGCAGAACCGGGAAGAGGCTTTAACGGTAGTGTGGAGAAAAATGAAAGTTATTGATATATGGGAACAAATTTGCGCTTAGTCAAGCGGATTCAAGTTGCGTCTGAATTAATTGTTGCTGGCCCCCCTCAATCTGGCCAGATGGTGTTTAGCCCCAGAGAGCTAATACAAACTACCCTGCCCCACTCAGATCCTGGGGACGTTCCAGTATGGCAACGACGAAATGGCAACTTATCTTTAATAATTCAGCCGGGGTACAATGCAGCTAAACAAAAGATTCTAGGCTACCCTTATGGGAGTATCCCCAGACTTCTTGTGCTTTGGATGACAGCGGAGGCGCTAAAAACTAAACAAAGACGTATTAATCTGTGCAACAACCTTGCAGAATTCATGCGTGAAATTGGACTGAATGACAAGAATGGCAGTACCGCACGAAGTGACAGGTTTCGCTTGTCAGATCAGACCGAAAGACTCTTCAACGCTAGAATTTCATTTCAAAAATGGGGAGAGCAAAATGGAAAGAGATACGAATCTCGTGTAGATATGCTGGTTGCTCCGAAATCTCATCTCTGGTGGAGCGATCGCCATGCCTCGCATCCTTTTGAACATGGCAGTTGGGTAGAATTAGGCGAAGAGTTCTTCAATGCCATTATAGACAACCCAATCCCATTAGATTATCGAAGTATTCAGGCTATCAAAAATTCTCCGTTGGCGATCGACACTTACTGCTGGGCAACGCTAAGAGCTTTTGCAGCTCAACAAAAAGACCAACCTCAATATGTTTCATGGGAATCATTGCATTCCCAAATGGGAGGGGATTACAGCAATATCTGGAATTTCCAGCAGAAGCTGAAGAAAGCGCTTGAAAAAGTTAAATTGGTTTATCCCTGGTTTTTATTTGAATACACAAAGGGGGGAATCACAGTCATACCATGCGTACCTTCAGTGTCACGAAAACCCAAAATAGAGAACTTAAGTATTGAACCCACAAGTTCTTCAGAGAAAGAAAAAATAAAGATTTCAGCACAAGCTTTTTCGGAAGCCTGTATCATCATTACGAATGCAGGGACTGGCTGGTGTAAATACGCTCTAGAACAGCAGTTTGTGGAATATGCCAAAAAACGTGGTCAGCCGCGAAATATTGATAAGGCGTTCCTTGGCTTTGTTTCTAAGAAAGTACAAAAGCGTCCATAACTGTTACTGTTAATACAATCTTTATCATTTTCTTACAGGGTGGGCCAGTCCCACCTTTTTTATATTGCATTCAAAGATGACAGTATTCACTGATGAAACGGTAGAGAAGCCACTGATGAAATGGTAGAGTAATCGCTGATGAAACGGTAGAGAAGCCACTGATGAAATGGTAGAGTAATCGCTGATGAAA
>CAXTSI010000184.1:0-12959 GCA_964246695.1 uncultured bacterium | reverse complement strand
CTGATGAAACGGTAGAGAAGCCACTGATGAAATGGTAGAGTAATCGCTGATGAAATGGTAGAGAAGCCGCTGATGAAATGGTAGAGTAATATTCTCCGAATGCTGCTCATTACAAGGGTTTTTCACAACTATACACAACACATATATGTTGATATAGTTAACTATGTCTTCTTATATAACACGTCACTTAATAAATTATTAATTTTTAAAAACACTATACACAGTTAAAGGCTAACAGAAAAAAGTACTACAAGGGTAAGACTGGCCAGAAGAGTAATACTCCACATTTAATCAGTGAAACATCTGGCAGGTGCGCTTAATGTCGAAATTACATCCGTTAACAAAGTGCAGATTAAACCAAAATCAAGACCTTGTAGGAGGTAAAAACGACTTAAGCTACTCCCCTACCTTAACCTTAGCGCAGCCCCTTCCCTACCCCCTGAAATGAGCCAAATAAGGCTATTCAAAACTATGGGGTAGCCATTGTCACCTCAGTCATCATCATTCTTCTCATGCCGTACATTAATCAGGGATCAAAACTGTACTGATACAACTACTAGTAAAAAATCAGCCACTCAATTCTTCTCCACCTATAGGCAACCAAGAAATATTGAGCCGTGAGCGATCGCTTTCCCCCCACAGCATCAAAATTTCACTAGATTGGGTTCGGGTTCTTACAGTAGCCTGACTTGATTTAATATGCTCTCTCAACTTTTGAATTTTTTTGGAAGAATAGACATTTCTATAGACTTCACGACCACGAAAAATCCCCCGAATAGGCTTTTCTCCCATCAAGTTAGATTCATATGCCATTTGCAAAATTTCTTTCTTAAACTGGTAATCATTTAACAATTTACCTGCTATCCATTCGGCAAATCCTTCATATGCTGCTCCCAAAACAGCTAGATGGTAACTGCTAGATATAATCCTATGTGCTTGAGTTTTTGATTCGTTATCCCAATCCAGTATGTTTTGCTCAACACCTGTAACGACGCTCGTTTTGTATTGCCTTGCTCTATCCATGAAATCTGCAAATATGTCTGTATTGTTTGATAAAAGGTCTTGTACTACTACAAAGTTAGTTTTTGCACTCTCTGGTGTTTGAGCAAGAATAGAGTTCAAGGCGGCTTCCCATATCACGCGATCAAGGATCGAGTAATATGAACAATAATGATCAAAGTTGCTACATAAGGTTATGATTCCCCCGTCTAACAGCCAGTCCTTCAAGCTAAGCTTATATTCTGCACTTTCCCATTGACTAGCCACGCTGGTAAATTTATTTAGATCATCTTTAAGTAGGTATTGAATTGTTTTTGGGTCATATCCATTTAAAAAGGAAAACGCGCTTATTTTTTTACGTAAGCCTGGAAGATTACCAATAAACTGCTGAAAAGTTTGAGCATTGTGGAAAACTAAAAGCAGATCTCTCAATGTCCAGGAATTCGGCGAACAATCAATAAATAAGTTAACTACTTCAGTAAGTATCTGAGTTTTCAGCTCGTTCCATGAAATACATCTGTGTCCAGGCTTGAAATCAACTAAACGTTTCGCCAACCATTCAGAATCCTTGTAGGTAACTATATCTTTGCTGAGGTCCCAAGCCGTTAACTCTCCTTTCCAATTATTTCGAGCTTGTTGAGGGTTAAAGTTATAAACAGTCTGGTCGAAAAAATTTTCGTGTGATTCGACGTAAGTGTAATTTATCAAAAGACCATTCACCAGTTTCTGCTTAGCAAGATTTGATAATTGGTTAATCATGTCGTTGACCAAAATATGTTTCTTTAGTCCACAGCCTGATCCAATAATTAAAAAATGCTTTTGAGCATCTTCATTTGAAGTGATCACGGAAAATTTGCATTGTTTTGATTGTCAGTTCTTGGGAGTTCAGCGTCCCGTCACTGACCAACCATATATATATAGTTACCCCAAACTCATGGCAGAGTTCGATGATGTTATTATTTGCTATCCATCCCTTTAAGGGTATTAAAGAATTCGCCGGTAGGTTCGCTATGACCCTAGTTGTGAGTGCGGCATTGAATAGTTCGTTACTGGCATCTTGCATATCTGGTGACTCGGAAAGAATAGCCAGGTTACAGCCGGAGGGTGCTTTCCCATAAGATTGGTGAACGTCTGGTTTAGTGCGATCGCACTCCCAGAGACTAAAGGGAATCCCGCTCTGGATATGCATCTCAGCAGAAGTTTTACATAGGAGAGACTTACCTATCCCTCCCGCCTCACCTGCTATAAGATGAATTTCTGATGCTTGGGTTGGTGACATACTTAGATAACAAACTAGGATGATTAGCAGATTTGTATGTGCTAAATTGATTATAGTCCTATTTCAGAGTTGGGCATTTAAACGAGCAGGCTTTTTTTAGCGCATTCCAAAATTTGACAAAATAAAGCAAAGTATTTTTTTTAATCGCTAAGGCTAATTGTGAATTATTGGCAAAATACAAAATATTAGTCTAAAATTATATACATCTGCCCTGAAATGTAACAGCCTTGTATTTCATACCTGTACCCTCACAGGTAATTCCGTATGGCAATTGATAAACCTTGTAAGCAAAGCATTCTAGATAGCTTAGTCTGCATTTCTAGAAAAAATAGTTTAGCACAACTGAAAATAAGGAAAAATTGATGACTTATACTCAGCCTCTATCAGTTTCAAATCCTGGTCTGTTGCTTATTCTGTTAGATATGTCGTTCTCAATGGAGGAAGATGGGAAATCATTTCGGAGCGCAGAAGCAGTCAACGGTTGCCTAAGAGAGTTAGTTTTAAGGTGTACTAGCACCGATGACGATGGCGAAACTATAATCCGCAATCGATCTGAGGTAGCGGCAATAGGATATGGTGACTCTGTAATCAACATGTGGGAAACGTTAATTCCTGGAAAAACGATTTTGAATATTGAGGATTTGACCACTAACTACTTCGATATTCAGACACGCAAAAACATAATCTCCCTTGGTGAAGGGGAAGAGGTAGAGGTTGAAGAAGAATATCCCAGATGGATTAAACCAATAGCTTCAGGATCAACCCCAATGGGTGAAGCGTTTGATCGCGCATATGAAATAGCACTCGATTGGGTAAAGAGTCAGCCAGAAAGCTTTCCACCAATTCTCATCAACATAACAGATGGTGAGCCGAACAACCAAGTTTTAGCAAGAGAAAACGCTGTAAAATTTTCCTCTGTTAAAACTTGTGATGGATCAGCCTTAATCTTCAACATACATATTACATCTTCCCAAGCGACACCAGTAATCTTGCCCAGTAACAGTGCTGAACTGCCGAATCATGACAGAAACGCTCATTTCTTGTTTGATATATCAAGCCCTTTACCTGAACTGATGCTGAGCGCAGCTCAAAATGTTGGATGCAAAGTTAAAGGTGGATCGAGAGCCTTAGCCTACAACGCCGATCCCGATACATTAGTTAAACTCTTGAATATTGGCTCCGCACCAACAAACGTTAAGAACTTGGTAAATTAGCTGCCTTCCTGAAGGTTCAATTTAGGTGAAAGATTTTTCAGCGAAGATGTCAACTAAACTTCGCTGAAAAATTAATTGCATACTACTGCTATCGAGCCAAAAAGTTTTTTAGCATATAGAATCATGAATCAACTATCTAATAATCCTGTTATTTTTTCAAAACCAAAGAAGGGTGAAACTGAGAACACAATTGAGGATGCTTGTGCTTCCTCTTCACATGGTGTTCGCATCGCGATATGTGATGGAATGTCAAGTACTTTGAACGCCAGACGTTGGGCTAAGTGGATGGCCGAGTATTTTATTGAGGATCAGCCATACAAAATTACCAAATTCATTTACCAATATCATAAAGAGTGGTTGAGAGTGCCTCAGAAAAACTGGAAAGAATATTACAAAAAAATCTTGGAGCAACCATCTAATAAGACCACGAATAAAATCAACTTTGGTAAAGGTTCTAATGGAAGACGTGATGCAGGGGCTACGTTTCTAGGAATTGAATTTTATCCGATTGATCCGGATACCAGCATTGGGTGCTGGTCAGCCGTTGCATTGGGTGATAGCTGCCTTTTTCAATTCACAAAGGAAAACTGTTCAGATTACAAACTCGTTAAATCCTTTCCACTAGAAAATTCAGATAAATTCACATCTCTTACAATCGGCTTTTTTTCACTATCTGACAAGAATAGTAATCAGCCAGAATATTATGAAGGAAACTACAGTTTAGGGGATATTTTTATACTGGCGACAGATGCCTTAAGCGAATGGATACTAAAGGAAATCGAGGTTGGGAATGATGAATGGAGAAAGTTATTTGCTATTGAAACAGATCACGATTTCCGGTGCTTATTAGACCGATTAAGGCAAGAGGGGAAAATTAAAGACGACGATACTACCTTATGTAGGTTTATCGCTGAACAAGAAATGCAACGACATTTGGAATTCAAGGATGAATACACCATTGATAGCTGTAAAAAACAAGAACCTCAAGAGGATCTCACTGAAAACCGTACTCCAATCGATGCAGTTGAAAAGTCACTGTCACCCCAGGTACAACAGCCATTAAATTCTTCAAGTGGGAAAATCCCTCAAGTCAATGTGACCGATTTGGCGAAAGGGAAAGAGGGCAGGCTTCTTCCATTAGATGTGGAAGACCCAGACTTAAAAGCCGGGGCTTCAAGCCTGCCCTCTTTCCCAATGCCGTCCTTGGTGAGCATCTTGCTTAAGCCGCTAAGATGTATTCCTTATCAAATAAAAAGTTTTATCATCATAGGAATTTTGTTGATTATAACCATTGAACTTCTTCCACAATTTATATTTTATTGGGTAACTTTCGTTTCTAAGGTAACAATCAGGAAAAGCTATCCCTACTTCCATTCAATCGAAATAGAATTTCAACATAAAAAATCTCGGTAATATGCTCTGTCCAGTTCTTGGGATAAGCCAGAAGGTGAATATACGGTGTTGTACCGTGTATGAGGAGCACTGTGATTTTTCAGACAATAATCAATTTCCTTGTTTAATCTTTAATTTATGTCTGACTTCGCTAATGCGATCGCCAAACCTGAATTTGCTTTTAAAGGTCTAAGTCCTGACCTTATAGTTGGCGAAGCTACTCGCCGTAAAGATGGTAAATTATGGTGTATGTCAGGAGGGTTTGCATACGTATTCAAGTACCAAACATTTTTTCCTGATAAGTTTTGGGCGATTAAGTGTTTCAGTAAACTACCACCAAATTTAGCTCTCCATTACCAAACCGTATCAGCTTATCTCGCTCACTCATCTGTTACCCACTACTTTGTATTTTTCAGATTTGTTGAGAAGGGAATACGAACCACAGATGGCAAGCAGCATCCCATTTTAAAAATGGAATGGGTTGATGGAGCTAATTTAAAAAAATATATTCGCAAAAACATTTCAGATTCTAATAAGTTAAAAAAACTCGCTGAATTATTTCTGAAAATGTGTCAAGATTTAGCTGCATCTGGTGTTGGACATGGAGACTTTCATCATGAGAATATTTTTGTTGTTGAAGCTGCAGGTAAAATTTCTCTTAAATTAATAGACTACGATAGTTTCTACGTTAGCGATTGGAAAAAAGACATTGATGAAACTACTCAGGGGTATGATGGTTATCAGCATCCTTTAAGATCCAGTCAGGTCACAAAAAGATGCTTAGAAGTTGATTACTTTTCTCAGTTGGTTATTTATTTAACTATTCTGGCATTTGCTGAAGATGAAAGTCTTTGGGATAAGCAAGGCATAGACGATTGCGATGGGATTTTGTTTACCGTCAAAGATTTTCGACAGCCTGAAAAATCATCGATTTTTCAAACACTCTCAAGTTACTCAGGGGAAGTATTAAGGCTTACGAATATTCTAAAATCAGTCTGTGCAATTCCAGATATTTATCAAATATTGCCCCTTGAATTGATGTTGGCTTCTAACCAACGCAAAAATAATGCTTGGCTTTCAAAAAGTGCTGTGTCCAATAAAAGGGTTCAGCCTGTGGCAACTAAGCCTGTAACTTTAATTCAACTACCTCTCACACTCTTAAAATTCGATGATCCAAAGAATTCTTTTGGATTTTTACCGACTGACTCAACAAAGCTTATCGAACAAACGAAAAAGAAGAATTGGGTTCAAAAAAGTTCTAAAACGGCATCTCAAAACAAAGCACCAAGTTCCACTCCTGTAGATCTGCCTCAGATTCCTAGTTCAACTCCTGAAAAAAAGTGGATACCCAATCCGCGTAAACTCTCTGACGATCAACAAAATAATCCGCAGCCCATAGTTAGTCCCACTAATCTTAATTCTTCTAATAGAAGTGAGGCTAAATATTTACCAATATTGTTTCTAGCCGCCAGCGTAGTGATTATAACCATTTTATGTAATTTTGTTAATTCTATTAATAACCATAAACCACACTCAGCAAACCAAAAGTGTTTCTCGAAAAAAATTCAACAAGAATTTTGCTTAAGGTGATTAAATTTTGCATTTACACTTTTTTCTAGAAATTATAAATTGCAAATATTTTTAAAATTAATTACTTTGAATATGAAAATATTTCATCTTTCATAATTGAGACAACAGATGAACAAGCCTGGGAACGACCCCAAAACAGATAACGTCAGTACGGGTTTGCAAGTCGTTAAAGACCCTGGTTACGACAGTGAAGACGCTACGCAAGATAATCCTGAGTTCGGGCTAATGGCGATCGCTGATGGATTGAGTAGCGATTCAACGTTAACCAGTTTTTGGTCTAGTCTATTAGTCAATGATTTTTGTAACCTGACACAATCAAGACCATGCGAATACCTTAGAGATAAATATCAAGATTGGTTAAACCCCCTGCAAGACCAGTGGCAACAGGCTTTTCAAAAAGTCATCGACAAGATTCGCCAAAACAAAAATGCAAAAACCTATAACCCTCTGTCATCACCACGAACACAAAGAAATGCTAAGGGTCTGGCAACTTTCGTTGGGGTGCATGTCCTACCTGCTGATGCGCAAGGAAAAGGGAAGTGGCAGGCGATCGCGATTGGCGACAGTTGCATGTTCCATTTTCGCAAAGAAAGTAATGGGTTTGACTTGGCAAGCTCGTTCCCATTAACCAAGTCATATGATTTTACACCACGAACACAAGCCATTACCAGCAAAGCGGATATGTCGTTAGTCGGTGGTTTAAATTTTGTTGAAGGAGATTATGAATTAGGCGATATTTTCTTTGTGGCAACGGACGCACTCGCTAAATGGCTACTCAAGAATCGTGAAGAAGGAAAGAATGAATGGAAAAAGCTGCTGGAGATCGATGACCAAGATGCTTTCGAGCAGATGATAATAAGCTTACGCAGTCAGAAGTTGATCGAGATAGACGATACCACTTTTTCTAGAACGCAAGTAGTCACATCTCCCAAAGAGCATTCAAGGGCAAATAACTTAACGATTACACAAACGACCAATCTTCAATCAAATTCACTGAGCGTTTCTAGCCAAGTACCTGTTATTCAGAATAACTCGGCACAAAATATCCTACCTGGCTCAAATCAAAATATATCGCCAATAATAAGCCAAGCACAAAATCCCAATCCTCCACCACCGCCCCTTCAAGCCGTTCGTCAAACAAATTCAATTGGGTCTATAAACCCGGCTGACGTTACGTCCCAACAACCTATCACGCAAGCGGTACAACCAAATGGATTCATAAAACCACAGCCAATCTCAAAACCCTTTTGGAATAAAGAATTCTTACAAAAAACTGCAATGGTGGCAGCAGGAGTAGCTGTACTGGCAAGCGCGACCTATCTTCTGCTACATCATGGGCATGATGTTAGCATTTCTCATACTTCCCATGCGCCATCTCTGTTACCTAGAGATGTAAGCCAACTACATGATACCCTCTTGCAAGACCTCCAGCATGGAGCACTTTCGGGAGAATCTTGGGAGCATTTGAGCAATGCCAACCCTGTCGAGCTTCAAGCACTGGTAAAGCATAATCCAACTCTATCTTACAAGCTGCACGAAGCAATCAATTCCCACTTGGCGGCCCAGCAAAGAGCAAGTGAGTTACTGGATACCGAAAAATTTAAAGCTTTCAGGGAATCTGGTGGAGTTGCATTAAAGAATTTTACCCCTACTGATGAACAATTGACCTTGAAATTCATCAACCAAACTTTTCAAAAGCACGGTCTTAATACTAACTTTTCTTTATTCACAGAGGCTCAGCAATATGTGTCATCCCACAGCGCAGGACAATACAACAGTATCGATACCCTCCTAGTTCAAGATCCAGGAACGGCTTACCATCAGTTTGACCAGTTGCAGCATACATTAAACGGTCAAAACGTATGTAATGCTGTTCTCCGGCAGTGGCACAATCAGCAAGAAGGATTGATAAGAGCGCGAGATACTCTTGCTAAGGCAACCGCTTTCAATGGTTCAGGTATTAAGGAACTGGCCGAAAGAAGTGGCGGGACTCTTAATGCAAGCGCTGGAGACTTGTTTTATGTACCTCCCAGCCAGCAAGCTTTTGACTGGGGTGCAGCAGCTTCAACAAGCTTAGCTGTTACAAAGATTGCTGCAAAAGGAATCGCCAGAGGAGTTGTGTTCCATGCGTTTCCAGTAGTTGGGGCGGCGATCGCCAGCTACACGGTTTCCAAGCGCACCTATGATCACTTGATGACAAAAGCAGATAAGCTAGGCATTTTAGATGAGCGTCAAGACTGTACCTTGGGCGATCGCCTGTGTCATGCACCTATGGACTTGTTAAGGGTTACAAACAGTGCAGTTAAAGACGCACCCCAAGATTTTAGGAATATGGTGAGCAGATTTCACCATGCTGGCAAAAATATTGTAAGTAGCATCAAGTCTTTTCACAAAACCCACGAAAGAGAACACGAAGATCAGGCAACAGATCTGACGCTGGTATATAAAAACGTATCGCAACAAAAATATTAAAACATAACTGCTTTTTAATTAAATGTATAAGCTAATTTAGGTTATATAGGAAAAAAGAGCTATAATGTTAAGAATATGGGGGTGGGTCCTACCCTCCCAAAACTGGACAATCGTAGCAAAAACGCTCCATTTCTAGGAGTTGAAAAGCCACTTTCAAGTACAAAGGAGCGTTTTTGCGCACCCTCTGGAATATGCCTTGAGAAAAAGGGCAGGCTTAATAGCGCCTCCCTTGAGTAACGAGTCCCAGACATCTAACCAAGAAGCCTGCCCTTTTTCTTGGCGTCGGCTCCCAAAACTAGATGTTTAATACCTAACCCCAGGTAACGATTGTCCAGTTTTGTCTCGTGTTTCATGTAGCGGCTAACCCATTTCCTAAGAAGCTGAGCGTAGAGGTTTTACAATCTCCGCTGCCGCTTCAGCCAGAAGGGATTCTAGCAACTTTTTTACCAATCACATGGATAAAACATCAAGGGGCGATCGCTTGAGGCGTCGCTCTAAAAAACGTGGAATTTTCTGCCTGGTTCATCCTCAAGTCTTTTTGGAAAGCAGAAGCAGAAAATTGAGACTATTTGCAATTGAAGAAGGTCAACTTAGTGCTAAGTCAAAACGTAAGGGGAGTATACAAAAAGTACTTGCAAGTAACGGTGCTCAGGTCATTCAAGGAGAATGGTTGGAGCAGTTCTGGTGTTGTGAATGCAATTCAACCGCTTGGTATCACGTTACGCAGAGTGAGCAAAACTTCATCCTCTCCCCTGCCCTATCCTCACTATGGAAACAGGTTACAGGAGTTGGATGGCCGGGACATAATCCCACAGTGAGCCAATATTCTCAAAAACAAGCTCACGGCAATCGAATTTAAACTGGCTCTCTGTGAGAGCTTTTTTTGTTTCTATTAACTTTAAGAGGGAACATGAAACATATTCTTGCCCCGTTTGAAGATTTGATCCGGGCGATCAGGGCTTTGAATAAGCAAAGAAGGAATTTCGCAGGAGACATTGAAGCGATTTATGAAAAGTACAAGGCTAACTTGTTAACCATTCTTGTGGTTCTTGCCCTTTGGTATTTAATTACAAGTTTCAAGGTGGCATTACAGCCCCTACCCTACCCAAAACTGATATGGGCTCCGCTAGTAAGTACTATCTGGGTGTTGCTCGCGTCTATCAGGATTCTCAACTCTGTTTTCAAGAACCAGCGGTTGAATTTACTCCCTTTTTGGTATTGGTTCCTGGGAAACATGATTATTATCTCTGTGTGTTATTCATTGCACGCGATCGCTGGTGTTGTCGTCTCAATTGTACTACCACTATGCCGCCTCAGATGGCTGATTTCAGTTTCTGACGACAAAGATCAATTCGTTCGTGGGAGAAAGCTGCTCAAGCCTGAACGAGCAGGCTATGAATATCGGCAAGAAGTCAACGATTATACTGAAACTTTTCATGTTGGTGGAGAAGATGTAGCACTTACAAAAGCGGTAAATCACTGTGTAACGGTGGGAGGTACTGGTGCGGGTAAAACCGTTATCCAAAATCGAATCATGGCAGATATTTTGCCCTCAGTTAGAATTGGCACTAACCGCAAAGCAGTTGTGTATGACGCAAAGTTGGACGTGCTATCGACCTTGTACGGGATTTGTGGAGATTCGTCTGATACTAATATCGTACTTCTAAATCCTAAAGATAGGAGAGCGGTGGCGATCAACATCGCAGCGGATATCACTTGCCTCTCTGACGTTGAGACTTTCTGCAATATTTTTATGCCGCCCCCTGCTCACAATGAAAAGGTGGACAAGTTCTTTAGGGATAATCCCTTACAATTACTCCGGGCGGTTGTTGAATATCTCTACTACAATGCGCCTGGGGTATGGACACTCAGAGATCTTGTCAACTTTTTCGAGAGCGAAGAAGTATTTAAGGCAATTTTAGGGAGCGATCCAAGAACGCGATACGCATTAGGGCTGCTTGCTACCGATGGTACAAATGCTAACCTTTTCAGTTCAGTCCGAACCGAGGTGTATAAATACAGAATATTAGCTGCAAGATGGGAACACGCGCCAACAAAGATTAGCCTGAAAAAGTGGATAAAAGAAGGAGGGACCATTCTTGTTCTGGGTAGGGATTTTGTTCAATCCGATACTGTTGGAACATCAATCGCAGTTCTAAATAGATTTATCACCACAAGTCTTGCCCAACTGATTCTGAGTCAGCCAGATACAAAAGAGCCATCAACGTTCCTATTCTTTGACGAATTGCACACTATTAAGCTTGAGCTTGTGGACTTAGCCACTCAAGCACGCTCAAAGGGTTGCTGCATTTTTGCCGCATTCCAGTCCATTCAGAGTCTCAACCAGTTTTATCATAGTGATGGTGTTGAAACCATAATGGGTCAGTTTTCCTTAAAAAATATACTTAAGTTGGACGATACGGCAACGGCTGAATGGTTTTCTAAGCTGATCGGTGATGCAGAATTTATTCACCCAGATCCGAGTTACGAGTTAAAGGACGGGATAGGGGAAAAGAAAAGTTTCAATCCTAAAGTTCAACCAAAAAGAGTGGTTTTAACTTCAGAGCTAAACAGCATTCCGCCAATTAATCCTAGGAAAAGAGTTGGTCTAACAGGTTACTATCTGGGGACAAATGTTTATCGCCATACATATAAATGGTGGCAGATGAAAGACTTGTTTGTGGAAAAAGATTTACGGTATAAGGATTTTGAACCTATCCCACCTGAGTGGGAGCATCTACAACCTTGGACTATTTCGGACTGGAATCGACTTGGTGTCGCTAAGGTAATGCAGCACATTCAATTGAAGATGCAAGCCGAACAGTTGGAAAATCAGTTCAAATCTAATCCAACCTTCCTAAGCAGTACTGTCGGCATTGATGGGACAATTTCTTCAACAGATGATGAAGATGACGTTGAACTGACTGAAAATCAAGTCAATCAAGGGTTAAGTCAGGGTAATCACCCTGTAAAACCTAATATCAAATCGCAAATGAATAAGCGATCGCCTCAAAACCCCCCTACCCGCTCCAACATTTTTAAGAAGCGTCAACCGCCAACTGGCCCAAGTCGTAATTAGGCGCGATCACCCTAGTTACAGAGGGTTTGGTTTCCTAAACCCTCTTCCAAATTAGTCATTACATTTGTCACCCACAAATATTATGTTCAACCGAAACGATATCGAAGAAATCTTGTCTTCAGAAGAGAAATGTACTGTCAATTCACTATCCGATACATCCACCGTTTTTAATCATGATTTGGATGATTACTTGAATGGTACTAATAGAGAACGGCTCTGTTATTTAAGAGCAGCGCTCGTGACGAATGCCGTAAAAAATGGTGTAATTCAAGATGTTGCTACCGCTATAACAGTACTTCAAAGTGGGGCTGTGGGAAATTCCTATGAAGTCAACTGTCATCCAAATAAGCATTTAAAGAAATTACGGGCGTTACTTACCCTTAGAGTTCAGCATGGTCTTCCTATAGATGATGTCGTCAAAGCAATGGAGGTGATCGCTCGTTCGCGAAAAGGGCTTATGGAAGAGATACGTTGGACTTTCGTTGGCGATCCGAATAAAGCTTATGCAGCTAAGCCAAACAAACAAATTGCAGTTAAAGTTGAAAATAATTCTCGGAGTGCAATTTCTTTTCCGATGACTTTGATTATTCTGGTAGGTTTCGGAATGTTTGGCTTCTTCTGCTTTAGCTCAGGTTATCATGTGGGTGCAACCCCCTCAAAATCCCCTTATCTTGAAAAGCTAATACCATAGTCCTAAACCTTGAGAAGGCAGCCTATGCTGAAAAACAGGGGGTAGGGCGGTTCTGGGAGCGATCGCCCTATTACCTGGCGACAAATTTCTGATAAGCTAAAAAATAATGTCGTTTGAACTACAAGGTTTGTTTGGTAACAAGAGTCAACGACAAGAAAAATTTTTTAGGCGGAAGGAATAAGCCAGTGTTGTACGCAGACAATAAAGTTCTTTACTGGTAAAGGCTGAAACCCTCATTATGTC
>CAXTSI010000183.1:0-15362 GCA_964246695.1 uncultured bacterium | reverse complement strand
AGCAGAACTGCCCCCCTGCCCCCTGCCTGTTTGGTCACAGCTTTGAGTTAAAACAATTAAATCAAATTCGTTTACTTCTACCTCCACTTCTTGAGTTTCGTTGTTTTTTCCAAAAGTTGTGGGGTCAAATACTGGTACTGGTACGAGACACTTAGGCAGGTAATCACCTTGCCTGAGAGTCGTTTCGTTTACCTGCACCCAGAAAGGCTCTATCGTCATTCTTCGTCTAGAGGATACGGCAGAGGTTTTCCACGCCCTTTGAACTGGGCACGCATACTTACCCGCTCTGAGCGCTTTGGTGGCACTGGATTGTAATCTATTTCACCAGTATTTTCAAGAGATTCCAGATATTCTTTAATAACAGTCAAATTATGCAAAATTTCATCAGCCAACTCCGCAATCTTTCGTCCTTCTGGACTTTGCAATTGCGAGGTTACTTTTGACTCTAACACCAGTAATCTTGGTTGGGCTGAAACTCCGTGATTGAGTGGGGGGGTAATTGTAGCCATCAGTTGATCAACTCCCTTGTGCCTTCTGTAATGCAAGCTTCAAAAGCTTTATTCTTTTGTTCGTGCATTTGTTCCAGAATGTTCCAGAGTCCGATTTCATCACTGGGAATATCCCGTTCTAGAAATAAGTCTAAATCCAACAGTATAGAAACAAAATCAGGTGTTGGAGGAGGAACTATTGCTTGATAGAGAACAAGCATTGCTGCTAAGTTTTCTTGGGGAATTTGTAGCTGCATGAAGTAGCCATTTAGTCCTTGAGGTAAGTCGGGGGAAACTTCAGGAAATGTCCTTAAGTAATCTTTTAAATCACCAACAGGTAGAGGAATATCTAGCCTGTTAATGTACCTGATTCCTAACCGAGCAATGGCTTCTGGATATGTCAACGACTCATAAATACTCCACAGTCGCTTTGCTTCATCCCGGAATGTTTCCCAACAGTCGTAGGGAGCAAGCCGACTGAAGGTGAAGCCGTCCAAACGCACTTGAAGAATCTGTTTTTGGTCTTTGCTGAAGAACCTGTAGCCAATCTGAGACTGGCTTGCTGTTGCCCCAACACTAGCACCTGCAATCATTTGCCCCTGAATAATCAGCATCTCCTCACTCTTTGGGTACTGTGCTTGAAGGCCTGAGTACACTTGCGCCAAAGCATCAAGCTTAACTTCTTGTGGAAGTTGAGCTTGTATGTCAATCACAGCTTCGGTGATTGGGGCGCGTGAGTAGTATTTTTGTGCTTGCATACTAACTATCGTAAACTGTCTGAGTCAACAGGGGCAACGCAGGTTACACTACCTTTACAATTTCCTTGACTTCTTTGACGCGGACTTCGCCTGATAGGAGTTTGGGTAGTAGGGTGTCGTGGGCAGCACTGAGATGGTAAATATGGCTGATTTTTGGGAAGAGTCGCTGACTGAACAGGAGGGCTGTTTGCTACAGCCTTTTATGACTAATTTGGATCGATCTGTTCGCGCAGTCTAAATTGATGCGTAACACCCAAAGCAGAGAAAGACAGGAGAGTGCGGTAAAAGCAGCGATCGCCAAACGTCAGTTTCTTCGCTCACTAGACGAACATCTTTGCCAGATGTTAAAGTCATTTGGATGGAATCGGGTATGCGGTAGGGATGGCGAGTCCACCTCCCTACCTACACACGTCCGCCGCTTAGCTTGATAATACGTCTTTCAAAGCAGTAATCGACGGTGCGAAGAAGTAGCCGCCACCAGTGGGAATTACCCAGTCCTCAGGTGCGGTCAACTCCTCGCACACAGGTTCACCCTCGTTATCATCAAGGCGGATAAAGAAATTCCGCGTCCGGTCCCCGTTTGGTCCGTTACTTTGACCAATGACCGGATCGTGACCAAGGGGTAGTTCGCCGTTACAATCGTGACCCTGAGCAGCAGGTTCGCTGAAGTCCTTATTGTTAACCCAATTCTTTGTTACGAACTCAAACTGATCTTGAATCGAGGTCTGATAAGCCAGGAAGTGGAGACCACGATCGACAAAGTCCGGGTCCTGCTGTGGATTGTCCGGGGTGGAAGGAGATATGGGACCGTAAGGAATGCCGCGACGCAGCAGGCGGTGGGTTTGGGTGGTTACTTCGCTGCGATCTACAGTAATTTCGTTGGTTTTGTTGTCTTTACCTCCCGGTGTTTTGTCGTTGCGTGGATACGACTTGCGGGTATGGGCGATAAATGGGCAACGGATACCTGTTGCATCCTTGGAAGGATCAAAGGCATCATTTTTGGGGAATTCCGGAAAATTATCCTCGCAATCGTCTTCCCGGATCGCATTCGTTGGCTCATCACCTTTGTTGAATTCAAAATTGTTGTTGGCGCAGTCGTCGTTGCCCAGATCTGGGGTGTCTTGTTCGGGCGTGCGGATGGTAGGAGCGCCGGAGGACCAGCGACCGATGAGCTTTGCACTCACCTTTCTCGGGTTGGTGTTTAGGTCTGCCGCAGTTTGGTTGAGAAACTGGTGGAACTTGAACACGTCCTGACGCAGGCGGCGGAACACAAGGAAGGAGCCATCGTCCGCCCAGCTTGGTCCTGCCGACACCACGTCACCTTTACTATCATCGAACGTCTCAGCATTTGGGTTCTGACCCACGTAGCCGAAAACGAACTCTCCCGGCCAAAGAACATCCTGCCCTGGTTTACCCTGGTTCCGGTTGTCCGGGTTCTGCCTGGGTGTCAGAAGGTCATTGGGATCATCGGAAACCCTGCCACGAATACCAGGTTGTGATATTCCGTCTTGGTTGCCAAAGTGTTCACTTCCTGAAATGGGTGGGGGGAGGTTGGCTCCCTCTTCCCTGAACGTAATCCTAGCTCCACTGCTCAGGGCTTTGCCTTTTCCATCCGTAAATCCCACGATGCTTTCTAAGATCCGTGCGACTTCTGCCAGCATGTCCGCACGTTCATCGCTTGCAACAATGAAAACTACGTCAGCTTTGCCGTTATCTGGTCCGCCCACAACCCAGCCGATGGGGTTGCCATTCTGTTCCACTGGGTCATTCAGGTCTTTGGCGCGTGCTGCCAGTCCAGCTATAAATGATTTGTCCTGGAAGTTGACATCATTCGTGAGTTTCTTCAGCCCCTCAAAGGAGAAGGCTATGTTAACCCAAGTTGACTTGACAGTACCTTCGCGGTTTCGGCGTTTTCTGGCGGACTTGAATAGGCGGTTGAAGGCGACCACTTCCGACGCCGTGGCAATGAAGTTTATCTGCGTCTTGAGCCACCGCTTGAAGGCATCTGGCTTCTCAATTTCGAGGAAGAGGAGTGTCTGGAAATCTTTGTTGAACCCACCGAGAATGTTGCCCTGAATGTTATTCACACGGAGAACAGGCTCATCAGGCGCTGTTTCTCCTGCGTTTGTCTTTGAACCAGTCAAGGGGTCGGGGGCAGGTGCTTCACGGATTGATGTAGGATCTATCACTTGTTGAGTCATAATGAAAATCTTGTTTTTAGGTTATGGATTGAGCTACGGTCAAAACGATTGAATTTCGGATTTTTCAGTTGATTCCTCCATAAATAGTTAATTTCCCATGTATCCATCTGCTAACGCTAGTAAGCGTCAGAAATGTACCTTACTCTACATTCCTGATATAGATGCTATCGAAATTAACTTATGCACTTTTGGGATAGAAATGGGTTCATAGTTTCACAAAAATGGGTACGTAGACCAGGTGGGAGCAAGACCCAGCTTTGTTACTGACGAGGAGGATGGTGCTGGCGATCTCTCCTCCACGGACTGCTATAACACGTTCGCTGTTTTACTCCAATTATCAATTTAATTATTGCGGAATATCTATTTCTCCAATTGAAGCTTACTCACAAGAGATTAAGGTTCAGCACAACTTTACTTAAACAAGAGGAGACTGACATGAATAGATTTCTTGCATTTACGCTTACGTTTGTGTCCATTGTCGCTTTTTGAAATCCCGTTCAAACCCCCTTCAGGAAGAATTGGAGGTTCTCTGCAGATATTTGTCTTTGATTAAATTTTAAAAATGAAGACAGTTGTATGCATAAGGCAACCTTGGTTTCACCTAATAGGTAAATGAAAGAGAGCCAGCCTAAAATGTTATGTCTCATTGTTTCTGTACAATGGCTCTCGTGTTCTGTTGCACCAGTAATTTATAGCTAAAGTTTGGAAAATAGGAGATTGATCGTGGTAACAATGGATATGCCAGTCATGGCTAATATTCTGGGATTCTTAGCATTAATTAGCTATATCGTCACATTACTTCCCACAATTCTGAGAATTGTTTTTCCTCGCACAAAAGAGACTGGCATTCCTCAAAGGCTACTAAAACATCGCCGTCTCATTGGTATTCTGGCTTTCTGTTTTGCCTTGGGACATGGTTTGATCTTGGTCAGAAAAAGAAATTTTGATTTTTTCGACTTGAAGACATTTTGGATTTACATCCAGGGAGTTACAACTTTCACGATTTTTACAATTCTGGCTATTACCTCTAATAATTGGAGTGTAAAGAAACTGAAGAAAAATTGGAAGCAATTACATAAACTCACCTACTTTGCCATGTTTCTTTTAACCTGGCATATTTGGGACAAAATGTCAGGTCATTGGACGTATTTAACGCCCTTTGGAATTGGTGCTATTTCTGGGACAACAGTTTTTTTTCTTACCAGACTAGGGATTGAACGCCGCGATAAACAACAAAAAACCAAGGGGAAAGCACCCCTAGCCAGAAAAAGCTAAAGTGCATCACTAGCTGCCGAATTCATTTTGTTAAAGGAGTGTCTTTCTATTATGTCAAAGCCTATTTATTGGAAAGTTTCTGCAGCGTTGGCGATCGCCACAATAGCGGCTGTTGTCGGTTTCAGTAGGTCGAGCTCGCTTTCACAATCAAATGAACTTTCCACTGCTTCTAAATCAATGCCGATCGCTGAACCTTCTAGAACCCTTAAAGGGCATTCAGCATGGGTTTATGCGATCGCCATCAGCCCGGATGGCAAAACTTTAGCCAGTGGCAGTTACAACGGCACGATTAAGATTTGGAATCTGCAAAGGGGCGAATTACTCCACACTATCAATGGTCATACCGATGCGGTTGAATCCCTCGCTATCAGTTCTAATGGGCAGATCCTCGCCAGTGGCAGCTGGGATCGGCGGATTAAGTTGTGGGATCTGGCAACCGGAAAGCTTGTCCGCACTCTCTCAGGGCATTCAGACGATGTTGAGTCGGTCGCCATTAGCCCAAATGGGAAAACTTTAGCCTCCGGCAGTTGGGATAAGACAGTTAAGCTGTGGAATATCGAGACTGGGGAGGTTATCCGCACTTTGAATCTTATTGAAGCAGTCAGAACTGTCGCTATCAGTCCGGATGGGCAGCTACTTGCCAGTGGTACGGAAGACGGAAAAATTATGATTTGGCAGCTTGCTACTGGCGAGTTGAGAACTCCCCTAGCAGCGCATGACAAAGCAGTTCGGTCTGTTGCTTTCAGTCCCGATGGCAAACTCCTCGCAAGTGGCAGTTACGACGGGACAATTAAGTTGTGGAATCAGCAGACCGGGCAGTTGCTGCACACTCTCGCCGGACATAATAACGCAGTTTGGTCTGTTGCTTTTAGCCCCGATGGATTCCTCGCTAGTGGCAGTTATGACCGGACGATTAAGTTGTGGAATCAGCAGACCGGGCAGTTGCTGGGCACTCTCACCGGGCATAATAAAGCGGTTTGGTCTGTTGCTTTCAATCCTCAAGGTCATACCCTCGCAAGCGGCAGTGCGGACGAGACTATCAAGATTTGGCAAGTGCCTGAAAAAGCACTCATCCGATGTTGCCATGTCGTCATTAACCAAGAAAGGTCATTAATTTCTGGCGGACTGTGGAAATCAAAGCCACCTCAATGGTAATATCTAAGATTTGAATATTTGAGTAGAAATATACATCACGGACCACACAAAATAGGAAATCTCACACCTGTTCGATTGCCGTTGCGTGGATGCGATTTTGTCTACGTTGAGATTCATGAAGTTTTCCTTTTTCTTAAGCTTTTGTCCTGTTCATAGGCAAAAGACTCTTCCATTGTCAAAGCAAGTTCTGCTTTTTGTAACTCCGACCCCAAATATATCGCGTGTTCGACTTGCAAGCCAGGACAATTTGCTGCTATTTGCCGATAAAGTTGAGTTGCAGATTTACTTGAGTAGCAATTAACGACTTCTCCAGAACCTGGGGTCATGTGTTCCACAATAATATTGCCATCTTGGACAGTAATAACAAAACTGCCCGCAGGATCGGCATAATCTCGTGAGGCGCAAATTTTGGCATACTGGGATTGAATCACACTATCTGCATTTTCCCAGCAGTCATCATAAATATGGGCGCTTTGACTGATGGTAATTAACGGTCCCATTTTTAATTTATAAGTTGAGCGTTTGCATATTTCATCCCGAATATGTTGTTGCAAAGCTACTAATCCCATGGCATTGGCAGGCCATGCAGAAAACATATCATTACTGCGAAAAGTTGCTGTTAAGGATAGCTCATTATCAATTATTCTGACCCAAATATGGTTAAGGCAAGGTGGACTATCGTTAGCATCATTACTAACATCCCATAAAGACATGACTGCTCTAGCAGAATTTAAATCAGCTAATAGTTTGTCAATCACTTGCTCAATTTGGTCGCACCCAAACCAAGAACGCAAACGTTGACCGTATGTATATTTCACTCCAACTCTCGTTTTTGCATCATCTAAAATCTGAGAAATGTATTCCTCTAGAAAACTGCGGTCAACTGGTAAATAATTCGGTTCAGGAAAATAAAAATCTGGTGGTTCATCAGTAACAATCGCTATCAAATCAATTAATTCTTGCCATTGCCCATCATAGCCAGTTGGTCGAATTGTTCCTGTTGTCTTAATTCGATGAATTATCTTTACCCAAGTTTCTGCTATTGTTTTTCCTTCAATTCTGTGTCCGTAGCGTGGTCCTGGTAAAATAGCTGGCACAACGGTAGACATGGGAAATTCTAAGGGTAAACCCCAAGGTTGAACCGTTTCACGCTGAGCATAGGATTTAACTAGACTAACCGCTTCAGTTATAGATTGCGCTGACTGAAACTCTATAGAGGAGCGCAGTTTTTCTAGGGCACTGGCATCAATCTCAAAATCAATATATCCCGCAATGGTAGAGCGAATTACCCACTGACGCCGTCCAGTATCGCTTCTTCCTTCTTCAAAGCCATTGCGGAAAAAGTCTAGCAAGCAGATCCCAGCACCCGCGTTTTTGTCTTCTCTTGTAGCGTTCAGTACTACCAAGTAGTGGACGTGAGGGTTAAACAGCAAATTGCGAATTAGCAAGTTTAGTCCCCTTGTGGGCGAGTAAAGCTGCCCAATCACAGCATACTCGTGGGGGTGCAGGTGTTTGGCAACAACAGAGCGTACTGTCCACCCCGTAATTACCACTGTTTGCCCCTGACCATAAATCAACTGGTTGGGCTTGTACAGTGCTTTGTACTGGAATTGAGATGCAGTTGCTGTCATAGTTATCAGGTACAAACTCCTTAGATTACAACGCTACAAAACCTTTAACTTAATTAATAAAATTTTTCAATTGGTAGGCATACTGATATCTTGCACCAGCATCAAAAACCGGGTTTCTTGCAAATATTCAAGGCTGAGACCCTTTATTTGTGGTTGAGAAACCCGGTTTTTTAGGTCTTATTGAGAATGGTGCAAGATCTGAGCATAGGTAGGTTGAATCCCCACAGTACAAAAAAAAAGTACTTTACATAAATTAATAATATTGTTACACTTCTTTACATAACAGCAATTATCTTATTAAGGAAAATCCCATGCGTACAACTGGTACTATTGTTGACGAAACGGGTAAATTGAACACCTTTGCCATCGAGCCAAAAATTTATGTAGATGAGCAAGGCGATGTCTGGCGACAAGCCGCTTCGCGTCTACGCACTGGGTTTACACCCTATGCCGAAATGCTGAACGGTCGTTTAGCGATGATTGGTTTTGTGTCTCTAATAGCATTAGAAGTGTTTACTGGACATGGCATCTTTGGTCTGTTGAGCAGCCTGTAACAGGAAGAGACGTTCCGCCGGAACGTCTGTACGTCCGTCAATCTCGTTCCCAGGCTCAGCCTGGGAATGCCTTACTAGAGGCTCTGCCTCAATGCTAAATTTAGGGAGGCAGAGCCTCCGCGTAGGCGTTCCCAGGCTGAGCCTGGGAACGAGTATAGGGTGTGGAGTTTCACCGGACACATTCGCCTACAAAATCATTGATTTGTCAAGCGTTCATCGGTTAGGTGCAAGGTTTAAGTAAAAGCTAACCGATAGATAGAATAGATATTTGTTTAAATAGGGTAGTGTTCTCTTGTTATTCCAAGGGAGCATAACCTATATTATGAGCCAGTTACCCAAAATTGACCGTCAAAGAGAGCATCAAGCGAACGAGCGTACATATCTAGCTTGGGTACGCACTTCCATATCATTAATTGGCTTTGGTTTTGCTATTGCTCGATTTGGTCTATTCGTGCAACAGTTGAATATTGCTCTGACTCGACAGGAACCATCACCATATCCCTATTTCGACTCAGAACATTTGGGTATTTGTTTGCTAATCTTTGGTATTATTACGCTCGTTATAGCAGCTTGGCGCTACAATCAGGCTTTCTGGCAAATTGAAAAAGGGGACTATCGACCGAACCGCATGCCTGTTTGGGTGATGACTATATCGGTGATAATTTTTGGAGTTCTTAGTATTCCTTTGCTGCTTTTGCGAAATAGAGTACCATCCACTCCGCATAGGGTTCAAGCCCAGCCCCAATCTCGCAATTTTCATCAATCAAAGAAACCGAATTTCTTTGATTCATAACGGTGGTCAATCCGCTACCACTGTTCAGGATGCTTGACGTAGTTTTAGAAATTACCAATAATTGCTATATTAAAAACGACTGATAAATTCTGTTGTAGTCAGAAAAAACGTATCAGGTAATTTATGGCTTTAACTGCTTCAACAATGTTATCGCTGGGTACTCAGGCACCAGATTTTCATTTAACAGATGTGGTGTCTGGGGAGATAGTTTCACTGTCTAGCTTTGCAGACAAAAAAGCGCTGCTGGTAATGTTTATTTGTAGGCATTGCCCTTTTGTCAAGCATATACAAGAAGAATTGGTACAGTTAGGACTCGATTACTTTAAAAGTGATTTGGGGATTGTTGCTATCAGTGCTAATGATGCTAATAACTACCCAGATGATGCTCCAGACTCCTTAAAGGCAATGGCGACAGAACTAGGGTTAAAGTTTCCCTTGTGCTACGATGAAACCCAAGAGACGGCAAAAGCTTACACAGCAGCTTGCACACCCGATTTCTTTTTATTTGATGCTGCTGGCAAACTCGTTTATCGCGGACAATTGGATGATAGCCGCCCGAGTAATGGTAAACCTGTAACGGGAGCAGATTTACGCGCTGCAATTGCAGCGGTGCTAGCGGGTAAACCAATTGCAGGCGAGCAAAAGCCGAGTATTGGTTGCAATATTAAGTGGAAACCAGGCAGAGAACCAAGCTATTTTGGTTAGTGGTTAGTGGTTAGTGGTTAATGGCTAATGGCTAATGGCTAATGGCTAATGGCAACGAACAATTAGCAATTAGCAATTAGCAATTAGCAATTAGCAATTAGCAACTAACAACTTATTTGTACATACCAGCCTCAATGCCGCCAATCAAATCACAAAATTTTCCGTAATGCTAATATCCTCCAAAGCTACTTTGACGCTAAATTGTTCTCCCGGTTGACCACTAAACTCCAGTTGTATCCAGTTATCTGCACTTCTAGCTTCAGTCTCTAAACAAGTAGCCCCAGATTCATCTAGCACAATCATCTGTAGACTTGGTGGCAAATAAATTTGTCTGCCAGTCGGATAAATTTGCAAACGAATGTCCATTTCATCACCGATCTCTGCTGGCTTGAGAGTTACGATGAGGGCAAATGGATGACCTGCCAATTGTATTCCCAAATCAATCAACTTACCCTTGCTAACACTAGCTTCTGGATTCTCAATATCGCTGGGTCGTTCAGCACTTCTCATACTAAAAGCTGGATGAGCTGCTTGTGTGCTAAACAATTCTTTCAAAGTTTGCCAACCAGCCTCAAAGGAATTCTCCAACCAGGATCTTAATATCGGTATCTTGCTAGTAGTTGATGCAGGTACTACATCAGGAATGTAGTCTAAAAGGGTATGAAGGGGTTGCAGATCGGCGATTGGTAATTCAGAGGCATTTACTGGCAAAGCAAATCCCAAAAGCTGTACTTCATCTAGGCTTTCTCTAAACTGCACGGCTACATAACCAATCCTGTCTTCACTCATTTCAGAAGGTAGGGAAAATCTCGTTTCCTCTGGCAGAACTGGGCGACACTCTAACTTACCAACACCAGGTATCACTAGGTCTGTGCTATCAAATATAGCTTGTATACCTAGTTGCCAACTGTCACTCTGACTGAGATCCGTCTCAATTTGCAGCCATTTTAAGTAGCTATGGACAGCGTAGACGGAGAGCGTATTTAGGTAAACCCGTTTTCCCTGCTCAATAGTTGCTTGCCCTGCAGCAAATTGCCCAGCTAGGCGATGGGCTTCTCTACCAAGGGGAACGGTTAATAGGGGTGTTTGTGTACTGTTCATAAATTTTCATCCTGTTGATATCCTAAATCTTGGGCAATTCCTTGTAGGAGAGGTTTGCATCTGCTGTACCAATGGTTTGTCACCTGAGTGGACTTCATGTTCAACTGTTGGGCAATTTCGTCGAATGTGTTTGGTGGGTCTTGCAAGTAACGTTTTTGGCTAAGTAAGTGACAGTTACAATTCGGATGTGTCCGAGGATAGCAGTTTCGCAATTTTCCCAACGGGTCTTGCTGAATGTAACTTTCTAGCTTCAGACCGAGACGCTGTATTGTCTCCCTCTGTAATTGTTCAATGTAGCCATCTAGCCCACTCAAGGTAGGAGTATTCAAACCCGTTTGCGACAGTTGTGCTAACAAGGTTGTCCCTTCTTCCGGGTCACCAATAGGTTGATCTAGACTTAGGGGTTTAGGGGTTTTGGCGGTCCTTGGGTAAAGCAAATCACTAATTCGCCACCGCAGGTAGCCGTTGATCCATTTCACCAAGCTTTCTTGAATTGAGGGAGTATGCAGATCAAAGGTCTTACATATATTTCGGCTCAACCACTCCCAAGTTTGGTTGAGTGCTTCTAAATAGTCTGGGTGGGAGGATTTCAGTAGTCCTGGTAGTTGCTGAAGTTCGATGAGTAATCGCTGCATGGCTTTTTGCCGTTGCTGGCTCCCATCTGGTTTTTGACACGCAGCTGTAATCAGTTGTCTGAGCCTTTCATCCATAAAGATGCTGGCACAAAGGGGATATTCTTATTTTCAGCACAAATACCTTGATTGTTTCAACCTGGGAAATATGAGCATTTCTCGCTGTCTCAGGCTATTTCTGCACTTAAATGTCTGGATAGTTAGCTCTCTTTGCAATCGCAAAATCCCTGGTTTTTTGCCATTTTGTAAAGTTTTGTAACGAAAAAGCAGAGTAGCACCAAAAATTTTTGGCATAGGTCTGAAAGACAAATAGAGGTTAGCAATGCATATGTGTAGGACTTACGCACAAGACAAATATGCAGCGCAGTTGTGTAGATGATACACGCGGTTTCTGTAGTCCTGTCGTTTAGTCTGTGAGCGATCGTGAAGCGCATTCTTTGCGATCCACAACTAAAGTGCATAAGTTAATTTTGCCGAAACTTAATTAAGAATACACAGGGAAAGCAAACTAGCTTATCTAACATGACGCCATCTGGTAGTGGTCATACACAATCAGATTTTTGTGAATGCGTAAGTTCTAATGTGTTCAACAGCCATTGTTAATTTCAGTACCTTTTGCACTCAATCAACCCATTTCATTGAATAGGTAAAAATCATGCTTCTTTCTACTTTTGAACTTCTTCTCAAGCCACAATTTCCTACTGATGCTCCTGCTGGTCCTGATTCAGAAGTTTCAGATGTTGCAAAACTTAGTCGTACAGTGATTCAAGGCTATTTCTTGACTATTGCCAATGTCAACTCCTTTGATGTCACAGTATCTATCGTATTTACAGTCAGATTTCCCAATGACACACGCCCCGAAACACCTACATCTTTTAAAGATATCATTGATGCCATTGACATATCGGGGCAAAATGTTTTCAATTCACAACTCGTTCCAGAGTTGGGTGCAGAAAATACCAAGGCACGGCTGACATTCACTATTCCCGCTAATGCCACAAGTTTACTCGTGGTCCAACCAGATTTTATTAACAACCCACAGTTACTGAGAGATGCAAACTTTGAAACTCGCGGATACGTGGAAATTTTCCTATCCGCGCTCTCAAATTCAAATTGTGCAACTCTTCTGGTAACAGCTCAGTTGCGCGGAACTTTCTTTAAGACTTTAGATGCTGACGCTCTTGCCGATATTGGACTCGATCAAGTCGCTTATGACCTTCCTGTCAGTAATGGCGGTGTGTTCATGCTCTCGAATTCATAATTAGGGAGCATTTCTAGTTTGTAGTTCTACATTGATTCAGTAATCAAGAACCTAACCCCCTACCCCCTTCCCTACGAGGTTCGGGGGAGTCAAATTTCCCTCCCCTTAGAGGCGACTGGCGTGGAGAGGTCACCGCGAGGATTACTGAATTGGTGTTCTAGTCAGTAGGAACACCCTCAAAGGGTGTTCCTGCCATCATCGTCCAAAATGAACTTGCAAATGTCAGATACTCCCCCTAACTCATGTTTTATAGGCTTTCCCAACATAAATTATTAAGTAGAAAGGTAACCTTATGAATACATTGTTTAAATTCCAGCCAGTTTCCTTTAGTTGGGTTGCTATTCATCCAAATCCTAAAGGTGTTGTGCAATTTATCGGAGGTGCTTTTTTCGGTACTTTTCCAACTGTTTTTTATCGATATTTTTTAAGAAAGTTATTTGACGAAGGTTACACAATAGTTGCTTTGCCATTTAGGTTTACCTTTCGTCATTGGTCCATTGCTATTAATTTGTTGAGGGAACAGGGTGTACTTGCGGCAGAAATTCCCAAAATTGCCGCAAGATTAAATTACCAAGCCGATATCTACCAGGACAAGACAAAATATTTGTGGGTTGGTCACAGTCTGGGAACCAAATATATTACTCTCTTAGAATTTTTTAGTAGTGATCTATGGGAAAAAATTTTAGCAGAGTGTGTTCAAGAGAGTAAAGACCAATTTAAACAGATTTTAGAGAGTATCAAAGATATTCCTTGCGAACAACGCTCTATTAAGGGTCAACCGTCTTTACTGATTGCACCTGATATTGGTGATACACAAAGTGCCATCCCTAAACCTCTGGCTTTTATAGCGCATTTTTTGGATAGAATTAAGCTAGGAGTACTTCCTACAAGAAAACAAACTCAATGCTTTATTGAGCGCAGTAATTTATTTAATTTAACAGCACTTATTTCCTTTAATAAAGATACAATTGCTGGAAGTGAAACTGACAATAACAAAGACGAGGATACTAGAAAAAAAAGTGATGTGCTTTGGCTGATGGAACAGTTGAAGCATAGAAAATTCCCCATCCTCCACCAGGAAATGCCAGGAAAGCATTTAGAGCCAGTTGGAATCAAAATTGGTGATTATATAGTTGATTTCAACCCATTGGATAAATTTATTGAACCGATTAAATCTAGACAGCTTGAGCATTTTACCATCCAATTTTTGGAGGAACTGAGGAAGCGAGAAGAGCAACTGCGTTGAATTGTAAGGGCGGGGTAACCGTCGCTTCTCCCAAGGGGAGACGCTGCGCGAACGCTCCAAATCAAAAGTCAAAAGTCAAAAGAACAAAAAAGGCGCTTCGCGATTTATTTATGGAGAAAAAAAATGTATTTCACGTCGAGTAGGCGCAAGAAATACGGCGTCCGCTGACTCAAGCCCCTAGACTGCCGCGATTTATTTATGGGGTTCTTACTTTTGACTTTTGACTTCCCCGTAGGGGCGTACCCCGCCCCTACGGTCAAATTGTGGTTTACGAATTGCCGGAAAAATCCGGACCCATACTTAACTATTTCTGTCAATGCGTAATATCAAGTTCGGTTGAACACTTATCATAAGCAACCTCTCCCCCAACCCCTCCCCTAATAGGGGAGGGGAGACTTTGACGCAAGTCTTAGGCGGGTTGAAGGTAAGAGCTAAATGATAAGTCATTTACCGAACATGATATAAGTCCTATATGATTGTCTTCACTACACCTAATCCAGTGGCATCTGAGCAAAATGCGATCGCAGCTTTTCATGAATAAACCGATAGCGTCCACCCACTCGTTGCAGAAACATGCGATCGGTAGCGTAGTTGAGAAAACGAGCATAGTTCCACGGAATTGAGCCATTTCGCCAAAGAATGAAGCGCAACGTGAAATGCTGAATGCAAGCCAAACCTGGAACTAGTCCACCCACAAGTCCACCAAACAGCACACCTCTTGCTGTATCATATAGCCAAAACATAAGATTATTAAACTTGTTTCCAGATAATAGTCCAAAAATTATTAGCCCCAAAGTCAGTCCACCAATCAACGCGAAAATTCCTGCATTCACTGCACAAAGCCAGATTCCCTGGTTAGGAACCGTTCTTTTTTCTATATCAGGACCACTTAGTCCACCAAGCAGTCCACCAATCAGCCCACCCATTAGTCCAAAAATCAGCGCAGCAAATAGCTTATCAATCAGTACAAAAATCAGACCACTATGCCCCACTGTAATCGTCAACCCAAACATGAACCCAAAAATCAGTCCAAAAATCACCTGACTTCGTACATTTCTTCCTGACCATTTCAAAGTCTCAATTGTGCGGATTTTTCCACTGATCCCCAAAATCAGCCCACTCAGCAGTCCATACTCCAACCCCATCATCGGCCCATCAATTAGCGGGTGAATGGATACCGAAACCTGCCCACCCATCACCACAAAAAACAAACCACCAATCGCTCCCACAATCGACCCAGCAATTAGTCTACCAATCAAACCAGTATTTAGTATAGCAATCAGCCCACTACCCAGCCCAGCAATCAGATCATCTTTCAGCCCATTACTTAGCCCATCACTTAGCCAATCACTCAGCCCATCACTTAGCCCATCTTCCAGCCCAACAATCAGCCAAAAAATAAACCCAACTCCAATCAGATATAACCGGAATGAAGTGGGATCTGGCAACCAAGTTGGCTGCATTTTCTCAATAAGAAACTCAGTCTGAGACTCGTTTGTCAGCTTTTTAGCCAGCCAGCTTAGCCAATGCATGGTTTGTTTTGCTGTTGGCTCGTTTTGAGG
>CAXTSI010000182.1:0-15414 GCA_964246695.1 uncultured bacterium | reverse complement strand
CCCCACTCCCCCACTCCCCCTCATCCCAATGCCAGATGTTGAGAGTCAGCATTCAAGCCAACACTTAAAACTGTATAAGGGTGACAAGGGATTGGCTGTACTTGCCTTAAACTGGTTTTTGAGAAACACTTTACTTGAGATTTCCCTATGGACGTTACGGCACTTTGGCAACGATACCAGAAATGGTTATATTTCCACGAAGGATTAGGATTTTACCTAGATGTTAGCCGGATGCGGTTTGATGATGCCTTTGTGGAGGCGTTGCAGCCGAAGTTTGAAAAGGCTTTTGCGGATATGGTGGAACTTGAGAAGGGTGCGATCGCTAACCCTGACGAAAACCGCATGGTTGGACACTACTGGCTGCGAAATCCATCTCTTGCGCCAACGCCAGAATTCCAAAAAGAAATTGTCGATAGTATAGAACACATCGAAGCGTTTGCCGAAAAAATCCACACAGGTGGGATTCATCCTCCCAAAGCGCCTCGCTTCACCGATATGATCTCGATTGGGATTGGTGGTTCTGCACTTGGTCCGGAATTTGTTGCCCAAGCCTTAGCCCCAGACTTTCCACCTCTGGCAATTCACTTTATCGACAATAGCGATCCAGCAGGCATCGATCGCGTTTTGACTCATCTGCGAAACCGACTTGCCAGTACTTTGGTATTGGTGATTTCTAAATCTGGGGGAACGCCGGAACCACGCCTCGGTATGATTGAAGTCAAAAAAGCCTATGCGGGACAGAATTTGGATTTTGCCAATTATGCGATCGCCATTACTATGGCTGGTAGTAAGCTAGACGAACTTGCAAAATCCGAAAGTTGGCTGGCAAGGTTTCCCATGTTCGACTGGGTAGGAGGACGCACCTCAGAAATGTCTGCTGTCGGGCAAGTACCAGCTGCATTGCAGGGCATTGATATTAGTGCCATGCTAGATGGTGCAAAAGAAATGGATGACGCTACCCGCGTCCCTGATTTGCAAAAGAACCCAGCGGCATTGTTAGCCTTGTCTTGGTATTACTCTGGCAATGGACGAGGCGAAAAAGATATGGTTGTCCTACCTTATAAGGACAGTTTATTCTTATTCAGCCGTTATTTGCAACAGCTGGTGATGGAATCCTTGGGTAAAGAGAAAGACTTAGATGGAAACATCGTCCATCAAGGTATCGCCGTTTACGGCAACAAAGGGTCAACGGATCAACATGCTTACGTTCAGCAGTTACGCGAAGGGGTGGCGAATTTCTTTGTCACATTCATTGAAGTTTTAGAAGACCGTAAGGGACAATCCCCAGAAATAGACCCCGGAATCACATCAGGCGATTATCTGTCTGGTTTTCTCCAAGGAACCCGACAAGCGCTTTATGAAAACCACCGCGATTCGATTACAGTCACTATTCCCCAAGTCAATGCCCGAACAGTGGGGGCGTTAATCGCTTTGTACGAACGCGCTGTTGGTTTTTATGGCAGTTTGGTGAATGTAAATGCCTACCATCAACCAGGGGTAGAAGCTGGTAAGAAAGCTGCCGCCGTCATTCTCGACTTGCAAAAACGAGTCATGGAAGTTTTACAAACGGAAAAAACTGCTCTTTCTCTGGAAGCGGTTGCACAAAAAGCAGGTACACCAGACCAGACTGAGGCGATTTATAAGATTCTGCGTCATTTGCAAGCAAATCAGCGTGGTGTAGTTTTGCAAGGGAATCCTGGACAACCTGGTAGTTTGAAGGTTTCTACTACCTGATAGATTTAGCTTCTATACCATATTTTGGTACTTTTTGTTGCACAAGCAACATTTTTTTATGGGTGAGCATCTAAGATTGAAGGTATCACTTCAATCTTTATGATGCTTTTTTTGGATGCTGCTATGAGTAAAGTTAGGGGAATCGAAATCCGTCAGTTAGAGTCGATCAAAGGGGGAATGACTGAGTTCTTTACCCCCCAAGCCAGCCATGAAACGGTGCTGGTACAGGTTGCGCCCAATACAGTAGATGATTTATTTGTTCACAAATCGCAAACTGACCAAATACTGGTAGTCAGAGGTCGGTTTGTACTCGTAACTTTGATTAATAGGCAATACCAGTACATTCCCCTAAGTGAAGACCGTCCTGTAGTGGTGACAATTCCACCTGGAGTCTTACACGGAGCAATTAATCTGAGTTCAGAACCGTGTGTTCTGGTAAATGCAGTGCTGCGTCACAGATCAGTTCAAGAACGGGATTATGTTACCCGTGGGCGTCCATTTCCTTATGATTTAGCAGCAGCAGAGGCGGCTTTGAAGCAATTGGAAGCTACGAAAGAGTGGGCGAAGCCGACGCATTTTGTATAATCACTAGTACCCAAATTTATCAGAAAGTTACATCAGGGGTGGGCTATTTGCCCACCCTTATTAATATTTAGGTAAGTTCATATCCTGCAGCAATAGGCTGGGTGGGCAAGGATGCCCATTCCACACTCTTATTGATTTTTCTTGTGGGATGGGCATCTTGCCCGTCCTACCGATTTGAGGTGCAAAATATCAGTAAGGAGTCTCTGCGAACTGCACAGGGAGAAGCAAGATTTTATATCTATTCTGGCAAGGTGCTATTGGATGAACAGGAGTATGAGATTCCTGTATTCGCATTGATAAATGCTATGGCTGGTACATTGATATAATCACCAAAAATAAGATATCTATAGCAAGCAAAGGATAACAAGAAATGTCATCAAATCAGCAAGATTAATTTAGTAAAGCCAGCCTGAAAGAGCGTGGTTGGACTGATACTGCGATCGCCAAATTCTTGGGCGAAGAAGACAAAAAAGGTGCCAATTCTCACAATCGTTATTCCCCCGTGCGCTTGTACTTGAAGAAGCGTGTGAGCGAAATCGAAAGCACACCAGAATTTAAGGCATGGCAGGAAAAATCAAAAAAACGTAGCGAAGCTGCTAAGAAGGGCGCTCAAACGAGGTTATTAAATGTTGCGCAAGAGGAGCAATTACGTATAGAACAGTTACGTAATTTCAGTGAAAAGGTAAGTGCTTCTGTGCTGGATATTCAACCTGTGGCGCACAAGGAATTGATTCAAATTGTTCTGAATCGTTGGAACGAGCAAAACCCATCTCCTAAAAGAGTGCAAATAAAAACAGTTAAATTAAATGCTGAAATCAAGCGTCTTCCTAAGTCTGTAAACCAAAAAATTACGGCGTTAGTTGGTAATGCTAATAATGCTTTAAAACGGCACTTTGAGCGCGTCGATCAAAATGCAAACCTAAACGATTTAACAAAGAGTATCAATGATTTTTACGCCTTAATTCGGGGATTTATAAAGTTTTTTAATAAAGAGCAGGGATTCGCTAAATTGATTGTTGCTGACATGGAAATTGCGGAAGCGATCGCCAACAATAAACAGTTAGTTCCGATGCTTAATTGGCTGTCAAAAATGATTGGCTTCATAGAAGAAGATCTAGAGGTAGCTGTTTGCGAGGAGAACGGAATTAAATTAATTGCTCTGGCGACAGAACAGGTATTATTGCAACACGATGAGGCACTCAAGAAATTTCAAGCCTATTTATTAGAAATTGCTGCACAGTTCCCGTTAGTGCCTAATCGATATGAAGTTGTTTGCCGCAAGTTTTTCAATGAATTAATTCGGTTGTATCCGGCTTTATCTCAAGAATTGGTGAAGCGTTGCTCTGCTGATAAATTAAATTGGAAGTCGCAACCAGAGAAGAAAGAATTTTCGCTCCCACCTAATCAAACAGATGCTGTTGGGGCTACTATTTTTTGAAAACGAACCGCCGAGACGCAGAGAACACAGAGGTAAGAAAGAGGTAAGGAGAAGGCTATGTTTGAGTAATTGGTAAGTTGCGTAGTTCGTAAAAGCAGCAACACCATTTACTTTTCATAACCAAATTTATATTGCTATGTAATAGCAGTTTTAAATCATTCCTGAACAATAAATAATTTAGTAGGGTGGGCATTTCCCACCACACTGGTAATGATGTGCAATACCCACCACTAGCTTGAATTTTATAAATCATTTAAGAGTGCTATAGGAATCCTAAATGATTCGAGAAGGTCGAGAAACCCGGTTTCTTTAAGAAACCGGGTTTCTGAAGCTTGAGATGTTCGCAACTCAAATAGGATTGCTATATACCTACGAAATAATATTAAAATAGTATGAAAAAATAGGCTTAATACTATGACTGAATCAACACGTCCTCAACCTGCGCGTCGTCGAGGTAGAATATTTCCGGAACGCACTTTACCACCAGAAGAACTAGCTAGGCGCAAAGCTGAACGAGAAGTGTTTCATCAGCGTTGTCGAGCAATTTTTGAGCGAGTGCGTCCTGAATGGATCAAGGAACACTACGGTTGGTATATTGCCATTGAGCCTGATAGTGGCGATTACTTTATTGATGGAGATAAAGAAGTCGCAAGCCTTAAAGCACGTCAGAAGCACCCGAACGCCATCCACTGTATGTTTTGCTTGAATGAGACTGGAGCGACTGGCACAATATGATTCTGGGGCAGTTTGGCAGCAAGGGGCAGCTATTTTTTGAAATTGAATTGATTACGTTTGATGGATTAAATTTGCCTGTGAATGCTATGTTAGATACAGGTTTCACAGGCTTTTTGCCTATTAACAAACAAGATTTAGATGCTCTTGATTGGTATTTTATTCGTGAGGAAGAACTGCGAACTGCACAGGGGGAAAGTATTTTTGAACTTTATTTAGGTAAGGTACTAGTTAATGAACAGGAGTATGAAATTCCTGTTTCTGTAGGAGATGAAATTACAGAAGTACTGATAGGTTCAGAGTGGCTAAAGATTCTGCCATTAATTGTGAATTATCAGGCGGGAACACTGACGCTGGGATGAATAGTTCTTCTCACTCACCTACTAGGCTCAGGGCTTCTGCTTTCAAAGCCTCGGTGAAGTAAAATCCATTCAGTTCTAATTCATCCAGCAAAGGCTAAGTTTGGGTAATTGGTAAGTAGTGTAGTTCGTAAAAGCAGCAACGCCATTTACTTTTCATAACAAAATTTCTATTTTTAGAGTATTTACCTGTTAATATTTAAATAATATTAACGGGTAGGGTTATATGACTGAATCAACACATCAAAAACCTGCGCGTCGTCGAGGCAGAATATTCCCAGAAATCACTATACCACTAGAAGAGTTAGCTAGGCGCAAAGCTGAAAATGAAGCATTTTTTGAGCGTTGTCAGGTAATTTTTGAGCGAGTGCGTCCCGGCTGGATTGAAAAACACTACGGCTGGTATATTGCCATTGAGCCTGATAGTGGCGATTACTTTATTGATGCAGATAAAGAAGTCGCTCACAGAAAAGCCCGTCAAAAGTACCCAAATGCTGACCATTGCGTTTTTTGCCTGAATGAGACTGGAACCACTGGCACAATATGATTCAGGGTACGTTTGGCAGTAAAGGAGAGCTATTTTTTGAAATTGAATTGATTACTGCTGATAGATTAAATCTCCCTGTTGATGCGATGCTAGATACAGGGTTCACAGAGTTTATGGCATTGAACAAACAAGATATAGATGCTCTTGATTGGACTTACATTGGTAAGGAACCTTTGCGAACTGCACAGGGAAAAGCTTCTTTTGAGATTTATTCAGGCAAGGTGCTAATAGATGGACTGGAGTATGAAATTCCAGTTTTTGTAGGAGATGAAATTACAGAAGTACTGCTAGGTTCAGAGTGGCTAAAGATTCTGCCCTTGGTTGTGAATTATCGGGCTGGAATACTGACGCTGGGATGATAAACCTAGTTCTTGCCGCAATTCTTCAGGGGAATAGGCAAAAATTGGTACTCGATAACGACCTAATATTTCCATAAAAGTACGCTTGGAAAAGCCAGCTATTTTTGCAGCCTGTCCGAGTGAGACTTTTTCAACTTCATATAGTTTGATAGCAAGGAGTAGCTTGGCTTCATCCTCAGATAGTCCAAGAGGTAAATCTACTCTCAATTCGCTTGTATTCATTCTGGATATCACCCAAATTACTCGTGATCACAAGCATAACTTAATGGAGAAACGCTCCAGCGGGCAAAATTGCCATCCTTCTTTCTCTACTCTGGTAAATGTATTGTTATTTTTATACTTAACGTGTTCAGTATTAATGAGAGTGGAGCCACTGGCACAGTATGAAGATCGTAAGTAATTAGCCAACATTGTCTTCGCGCTTATCCACCTCTACTAGCTGAGGCTTTAGAAGTTGTTGATAGAGTATTCTTGTTACTGTTGTTTTGGTTGAGAATCTACGAATAATGGCAAAACTTACTGTTTACGGCATTCCCCAAAGTACTTATGTCCGTACTGTCCGGTTGCTGCTTGAGGAAGCTGGTGCAGACTATGACCTTAAAAAAGTCGATATTTTCAACGGTGAAAGCCAGTCGGCAGAGTACCTAGCCAAGAATCCATTTGGTAAGATACCGACACTCGAAGTTGATGGGGAACTACTTTATGAAACGAGTGCCATTACCGACTACCTTGACACTGTCTTAGCAGGTAACAAGTTCAGCCCGTCGAATCCGCTGCGCCAAGCTCGGATGCGCCAGATTATGGCAATTATTGATAATTATCTCTATTCACCTGCGATCGTGTCAATTGTGATCCAGCGCCTAATTGTGCCAAGTCAGGGCGGCAAAACAGATGAGTCCAAGGTGAAAAATGCCGTTGCGCCTGCACAAAAAGCGTTAGAGGTTATCGAGTCGCTAACCGTTGGTAGCCCGTATCTACTAGGCAGCGAAGTGGGCATTGCCGATTTTTACCTCATTCCAATCTTCATCTACCTCTCGCAGACTCCAGAGTTCGATTCAATTACCGCTCAAACTCCTAAACTCCGGATTTGGTGGGATAAGGTCAGCAAGCTGACCAGCGTGAAAACAGTGTGCGCGTAACTTCGTCTTCGTTTAGCGATCGCATGATGCCCGATCGCTCAGATGCTTAAGTAGTAGTCTGTCAAGATTGTTTTGATAGGTTCGTAGTGCGCAACTACGAACCAGTTTCGTTTACCCCTCAGATGATTAGTAAGTCATGTAGGAAGTAAAAGCGATCGCTCTTCCAATCACTGCCTTTAATTCGTCCCAAGTAGCCTGTTAAGGGTGATGAAAGCTCAATCAGAATTTCGTACATTTCTTCGGTTTTTAGTAGCTGTAATGGTTTTGAACCGAAATACACACCGTGCAAGGCATCAACTCCTGCATTATCTAAGCCTGTGTTTTCCAGGTAATTTTTGACAAGCTGGACGAGGTGCGATCGCAGATGAATTTGTTTCTCAGCTTTCTGAATATATTCATCAATTCTATAGTCGATTTGTCCTGGTTCTAGATATGGCTTCAATTCAACTAAGTTTATAGCACCTGGATATTTTGCCTTGAATTCAATAAGTTTTTGCAAAGTCATAGCATTAATAATACTTACTTTCCATTCTTTTGCTGCTTTGAGCATATCTGTAGATGGAGTACCAGGACCAATTACTAATTTAGCTGAATTAAGAAATTGCCCTGCTCCTAGATGCATTCCCCCCAGCTTAATTAATTCCTCAACAGTACCGCTAGGAATTAATTTACCCGCTTTACACTCACCAACAAGGGGATAAGGTTTTGAACAAAATAAATCTAAGCCTCCCGCACCACCTTTGTAAGCATTTTCAACTTGAAATCCTAAAAACTCAAGGCTGCGACGTGCAATGTTTTCAAAATCTGTGCCAGCTTGATAGTTGCTTTTTTTCTCCTCTAGCTCTATGCTGCGATCGCCCAACGCAGTGATTGTCTTGATCCAAGCTAATTTTGGATCGGGTTGCTGAATAAGCTGCTGGCTACTCCAGCCTAAAAATACTTTGATATCCCGATCTAATTCTTTAGCGGCTGGGTTGGTGATGGTAAGGGACGCGATCGCACTTTGCAAGTTTTCCAATTCAGGATGCAGTGGCGGTTGGCGTGTTTCTAGTTGGTGTTTGCGGAGGTTAAAGATGCGATCGCTTAACACAGGCGATGCTTCAGAAACAGTCACAGGCTGCGGTAAAGCAACAAACTGGCTGTTTTTCTTGACTGGGATTTCAATTGCTTTAGGCAAGTAATAAATGCGTAAATAAGCAAGAAAGATGTTTTGCCGTTGCTTGAGTGTTTCCTGTAAAGCTTCTTTTGTCCAAATCGTTAGCGACGATAAAGCAGCTAATAATTCAGTATCATTGATAATTTGGCACAGTTCGCATCTTGCCCAAGCTAGAATTGAGACTGTCTCGGAGGTTAAGAGGGGAAGCTGTAACTGTTCCTTTTCTGCAAGCAAGCTCATTTGCTTGGGTTGGATAAAAAATCCCTGATAATTTAACTTTGTGAGCGCACTGTCAGCGATGTCTAAGAAACTGGAGCGATAGTATCGCTCCGTTGAAAGTGGAATAGCTGAAGAGTCGGCTGGGTAGAGAGCAAATTGCTGCCCAGGACGGATAAACATCCTAGGTAAAGCGGCAATTGTTTGCCCCTGTATTAAGGCTTCAATATCAGGGGCGGGTAGACACAGCGCTGTTGAAATTGAAACAAGCTGATTCATTTCTAATTAGCTATAGCTAGGTTCACTTCAAGGTTATCAGCAGTATCAGAAACGCTTTGAGGAATGCTTAGGTAGATAGGCGATGAAAAAGAGATGCATGTAAACAATTGTATTATCTATGTAGGGTGCGATCTTCCGAGAGTACGGCACCAAAGTCTTGATTCATGGTGCGTTAGCAGAGCGTAACGCACCCTACGCTTAAAATTTATTTATTAGTCACGACATAATTAGTCATTTTTTTTTAAATGTCTACGCCCACTTTTTCCATATCGCTAACTACTGGTGCATTTACCGTGCCATTATCACTTTCTTCATCAACAGCATCTTCAGGTATTTGTCCCGATGGATTACTCATAATTTCACACATGAGATAATTGTCAAATGCTATCCGTTTCAGGCGAATAAAATCTATGATTTGCTGTTCACTTAACTCATCATCTTCACGAGATTTCATAACCAAATACACTGCTAAAAGTGGCTTGATATCTTCAGTCTTCAACAATACCCATTTACCACCCAATTCCGGCGATAAAAGTTGACTTAAATACTGTTGTGCTTTAGCAGCACCTTTGTTAACTTGCTTGGAGCGAACTAAGCAAGCACGAGTTAAATCAAAATCTTGGTAGCGAATTAAGCGCTTTAATGTGGCTTGAACAAACAAGCCTCCAGAATCTTGTAGAACAGCTAAGCCAATTTTGACATCTTTACCGTTTTTCTTGCCAACAATTTTGAAGTCAATGTAGCCTTTGTCCACAGCTTTAGCTTGAACATCAATAATTTCTCCAATTTGTACGTTTTCTAAAATTTCTCCTTTGATCGCAGAAAATCCTAACCGGAGCGCTTGAGTAAGTATCGCTTTATCCTCCATGTAATCTTGGATGGTAGTTTCTAAGGCGGCTACTTGCTGGTTGTAAGCCTGTTCTACTGGATGTTTTAGCTCTACTTTTACTTTTGTCGCTCCTGGGTCCTCAACGGGAAGTTTAAAGTTTTCAGCACACCATTGCAAAACTTTTCTGACAATTGGTCTTTCCTGACCCAGTGTTCTAAGTTTCTCTTCATTAAATGGATAAACTGGATGAGGAGGAGTCAATCTCTTTTCTTGATAAAAGTCTTCAAGCCATCGAGAAACCAAAGCCACAACATCATCAGAATCGAGGTGTTTTAAATCAATAATTTTTTCACCAATTCTGTCTACCACTGCTTCAGCAAAGTGCAACCTTTTTACTTGATGATTCCAGATTTCAGGATATATAGAAGTTAGCAAAATACCTTGCTTAATCTTGTCGTATAAGTCCTTAGCTAGGAGAGCAGTAACTTGTGCTCCAGTGAAGCCCGCATCATTACATCCGGCACTTTCCACTTCATCAAAACAAACAACTATCGGTTTGTAGTCACTAATTAAGTCGAGAATTTGCCGCACTGTGTTGAAGGATTCAGCTTCTTTATCCTCTGCATTCACATTAGCTAACCCCATTACATCAGCTTTGGACTGTGGTAGGTTACTACCAGAGAGCCATCTAATGGCAAATACTTCATAAGCTGGCTCAGGAGATAGTGTCCATAAAATTGCAGTGAGAATGTCAGGATTTTCAATGTCAGGCTTGATGCAAAGTATCTTATCCCGCATGATTTCAACTGCCTTGGAATTTTTAGCCAATGCTCCTGGAAATTGATTTACTAGCTGCTGAGGTGCATAGTTTTTTTTGTAAGCTTCATTAATTACGGCTGTTGCTAACTCCCGCCATTGACTAACACCTTGACTACCTATTTGTTTGAGGCTGTTTGCTAGAGTGTTTAAGAATTCCGTTTTAATGCGATTTAAGTCATTAAACTGACTCATATAGACGAATAAAGCACTACCATCTACCTGTAAACGATGTCGAATCCGGCTGATGACGTGGCTTTTACCTAATCCTTTTTCTGCCCTAATCGTGATACCGACGACTTGCCGTTGTCCGCTACGGACTTTCTCAATTGCCTCATACACAGCATCCGACGCATGAGCATTTAAGGATGGAACGTCAGGAAAACCTTGTTCCCAAACATTATGACTTCTAACTACTAAGCGCCCCTCAAATGGGTTATAGTTGTTGATGGCATCAATTAAGTCTTTGGAAATCATGTGTTGTACACAGTAGTGTATGAGGAGTTAGCAGGGAATTAGCGAAAATTACAAAAATTAGTGGATTACTTCAAGCGCTTGGCATAACAGCGTAGTCCACTAACTTCTGTAGTGATGGAGTCTTCCAGTTTGGTTGGGTCTTTGTCTGGCAAGCTACCGCCTTGCAGTTGCAAAATGTCATTAGCTTGTATTTCCAGCATCCACTCGTTGAAATGTTTACGGCTGACTAGCTCACCTATTTCTCTCCTGATTCTGTAAATTGGTACTAAATCATCTAAGTTGTAGTCTCGGTTCAGTCGGTCGTAGACTTCCAACGTGACTTTCTCGAACTCGTCGTAAGATGCGATCGCACTCTTCGCCCCATTAACTGGTGCAAATGTACTAACCCTAGTCTCATCTTGATCGCTAATCCAATTCAGCAGCGCATTTGCCGTCCAAGTGCCGACAATAGTCCCTTCAAACCTAAAATCACGACTCTTCAAACCTTCTCCCAGTACCTCTAGCCCATTGGGAGATACCAGAGAGTACCCTTTTTTAGAGATAGCGATCGCTCCTTTGTTCTCCAATTCCTCAAAGATGTCCTGATAATCTGCTACCTTCTTACCCTTAGTTGCTATTCGCTTCGTCAATTCACCTTTCTTCACTTCTTGCTTTGCTCCTCCCAAATCCCATAAAGCAAGCAGGAGGCGTGTTTTAGCTTGGGCTTCCATACCTTGTAAACCTGTGTTTTTTAATGCCATATTTAGTGTTATATTTGACAGCATCAGTATAGTTTAATGAATAAAATAGCTGACAATATAGTGAGAAATATGCGGATATTTTTAGGCAAATATTTCTAGATGTTCTATATATTTAAGTGAAATTACTCATAAAAAATCCGACACTAACTTAAAAGTCTCGCCTCCGTACCCAATACGGTTCGCAATACTCCTCCCTAGCTGATATCTTGCACCATTCTCAACAAGACCAAAAAAACCGGGTTTCTCAACCAAAAATATAGGGTTTGACCATTAGTCATTCTCAAGAAACCCGGTTTTTCACCCAGGTGCAAGATGTGAGCTAGCCCTCCTTAAAAAGCAGGGATCTTAGCCCCCCGTTTTAAGGGGAGCCAGCGCTGAAGGAGGGTTTCCCGACCTAGGCGACTGGCGTGGGTTGGGGGGATCTCCGTATTGCCTCTGTATCTGTATTCTTGTTCCTAGACTGCCGACTAGAAAAGATGAATGCGCTCTAACTACTTACTTCCTAGGGATGAATGCAACTTCTATCGAAGGCAGGATGCAAAACTTGAAAAATATCATCATTATATCAAAAACAAGGTATACTGTGCTGTTGGAAATGAGCGGTCAATGTTGTTTCAATCCTAGGAGAAACAACAGTGCCACAGCACAGTTTTTAGCTTAGGTAGGGTGAAGAGGAAACAGGATGAACACGATAGCCCCAAATCGCAAAAAAGCTCCGCTCCCAATGGCGGTCTTTCTTTCGACATTGTTAACACTCCCGCTGCTTAGTAGCTGCGGCGGCGGTTCCCGAAATGCTGCGCCGCCAGCACCTGTTAACGATACTGTTGGCAGACAAGTAAATAACCCGGGTCAAACCCAACAAAAGAAGGGATTGTCTACGGGGCAGAAAGTGGGGATAACGTTAGTAGGAGCCGCAGCACTTTACTACCTCTACAAACAGCATCAAAATTCTCAAAAAGAGGGAGCACAGGGTAAGTACTATCTTTCTAAAAACGGGCGTGTTTACTACCGCGATGCTCAAGGTAAACCTCAGTGGGTAACACCACCTCCCGGAGGAGTTCAAGTTCCAGAGTCGGAAGCCCAACAGTACCAAAATTTCCAAGGTTATAACGGGCGTACAACAGGTCGCACTCTATCTGACGTAGCCCCAGCAGGAGCTCAGTGATTTTAGATCGGTCAGAAGAAGCCGCTTCACCTAGGACTACAGCGATCGCGCAATCGGCGAGTCAAAGCTACAAAAAAAGATAAATACAAAGTTCAGTACGAACTTAAAAGGGAGATATGTCATGGTAGACGATTTTATCCGCAAGGCGAAGGATTTACTCCTCGGAGGAAATGAGGGTCAACAAGACGCCGATTACCGCGATCGCCAAGTAAGTCCAGCTAGTGAAGATCCCTACGGCGATCCAGCAGATCAAAATGAATACGGCGCTATCCCTGCAAGCCAAGATCCCTACGGCGACCCAGCAGATCACCCGGAACAGTTTCCCAATGTCCGCCCAGCTAGTGAAGACCCTTACGGCGATCCAGGCGACATCCGCCCAGCTAGTGAAGACCCCTACGGCGATCCAGCAGATCAAGCCTATTAGGCAATTAGGTTTTACAGAAATTTTCAATTGAACCACATCGTCTGGGGCGGGGTTTCCCCGCCCTTACAATGTGGTTTTACGTTTTTTTCCATTAATGAATTAAGGGGAACTTGTACCCTTAATTTATTAATTACGAATTACGAATTATTCGGTCATATTGCGGTCTATTTACCGACACCCACGAAAATTTCCTCCACTCTATCAATACTTTTACGTATAGCTTGAGCAGAAGCATGCAAAGTTGACCTTTCTACATCGGTAAGCTTCAACTCCAATACTCTCTCAATCCCACCGCATGCCAAATGACAGGGAACACCGATAAAAATATCCTTTAAACCATATTCACCTTGAAGACACGCTGCCACTGGTAAAAGGCGTGACTGATTCAGCAAAATTGATTCCACCATCACACAGGTGGAAGAAGCAGGGGCAAAAAAAGCGCTACCTGTCTGCATCAGTGCCACAATTTCCGCCCCACCATTACGAGTACGTTCTACTAAGCGTTCAATCGTAGCTGCATCCAGTAATTCTGTAATCGGAATGCCATTGACGGTAGAATAACGCGGCAAAGGCACCATCAAATCACCGTGGCTACCTAATACCATCGCGTTGACATCGGTGGGACAAACCCCCAATTCCAAAGCAATGAAGGTTTCAAAGCGGGCAGAGTCTAACACGCCCGCCATGCCCATAATGCGATCGCCTGGTAAACCTGTTGCTTGCCAAGCTAAATAAGTCATCACATCCAAGGGATTTGTGACAACTATATAGACGGCATTGGGTGAATAGGCGATCGCTTTAGTTGCTGAATCCACCACAATCTTGGCATTCATCAGCAGCAAATCATCCCGACTCATCCCTGGTTTACGAGGAAAACCTGCCGTAATTACCACGACATCAGAACCAGATGTATCAGCATAGTTGTTTGTACCGATAATCTGGCGATGATGGAGTTCAATTCCCCTTGCCTCCATCAAATCCAGCGCCAGTCCTTGGGGTATTCCCTCAACAATATCCAACAACACGACATCTGCCAGGTTTTTTTCAGTAATGCGCTGGGCTAAGGTACTACCAACCTTACCAGCACCGATGATGGTGACACGAGGTGAATGACACGGAATTGGGGAAGCAGGGAAATAACTCATAATTGCAGTGCCTTTGCTAATAATTAATAAAGTCAGCTTTCAGCAATCAGCCTGCTGACGGCTGACCGCTGACGGCTTTCATTGTTATTTAAACTCTTCTAGCTGATCCAGACGTAACCAAATGTTAGGGGTTGGCACTTTCCCGAACTTGACCAAGGCATACTCACCTTTGATATCTACAACTTCTCCCTTGCTATCAAATAAATAGGAAGGAAAGCGAGAGTCACTGGCTTGTGCTTCCAGACTGTTTTCCAGCTTCTCGCGGATTGCGTGAACCATATCTCCTCTTTTGACAGCCATGAGTTTCCCTCTTAAGTATGTAAATTGTTTTCTTCAGGATTTTAGCTCGCCCTCAGTCTATCTTCAGCGTCGGGAAATGCCTTTTTACCAGTAGATTTTGTGGCTGCCTTCTTTGAAGCGCTTCCCCACTGGTAGTTGCCGCCAACTCAAAATTGCCACCGCAGATGCACGCGGATGTACGCGGACGAATTATCTGCGTCGAGGGTGCGGTTCAAAATTCAAAATCAGTTTGAGCCTAGTAGTGCCATTAATTCTTATACCGTTAGATTGCCACAATTCGATCGCAATCTTTCGGATTTTTTAATGTTATATTTTAATCGCTTATTGCTGACACTGCATACAAAAGTGACTTGAACGCCCAGCTAACCTAGTGCGCTGAATCGCTGTGCCACAAACTCGACAGGGTTCCCCGGCGCGGTTGTAAACCAATGCCACACCGCCATAGTTACCGTTGACGCCCTTAACGTTGAGAAAATTACTAAAAGTCGTGCCACCAACCTCAATACTGGCGAATAGCACCTGAATTATACTGGAGCGCAAACGCTCTATTTGCTCTCGCTGCAAATTTGTACACAGAGTTTCTGGTAAGACTCCACTCAGAAACAGTGCTTCATCAGCATAAATATTACCTAGTCCTGCCACCACTGACTGATCTAGTAGCGCAGTCTTGATTGGACGGCGGCGGTTTTGCAGTTTGCTTGCCAAATACTCGACAGTGAATTCTGGTGAGAAAGGGTCTACTCCTAGTTTTCCCAAACCCGTAATAATGCTTTCTACGGCAACGCCTGGGGGAACCCACCACATTTGACCGAAGGTGCGCTGATCGACAAAGCGTAATTCTTGCCGATCCCCAATAAATAATCTTACCCGCGTGTGCTTGTGTAATGGTTCATCTTGATGAACCCACAGTAATTGACCAGTCATTCGCAAATGAACCCCTAGCCAGCCTGCAGGGGGAAGTGGGGAGTGGGGAG
>CAXTSI010000181.1:0-15419 GCA_964246695.1 uncultured bacterium | reverse complement strand
CCTGGTTGACAGAAGCGACAGCCACGAGTACAGCCGCGCCGAATTTCAATCGTCAAGCGGTCATGCACTGTCTGTACATAGGGTACTAGCCCCACTGAATATGCTGGTATAGGGGTTGCAACGCGCCGTAGAATTCGTTTTGGCACATCTGAACGGTTAGGCTGAACACAACCGCTTGGCGTCATTTCGTAAAACTGGGGCACATACACACCTGGTATTTGTGCCAAATCCAGCAATAACTCTTGGCGGTTATATCCTGCTTTTTTACCTTCTTCCAAAATCAAGCCAATTTCTGGTAGTAGTTCCTCGCCATCACCTAACGCGAAAAAATCGAAGAAATCGGCATATGGTTCTGGATTCGATGTTGCTGTTTGCCCCCCTGCAAAAATAAGTGGGTATAATTCCCCATTTGTGTCTACTTTTTGCCTCTCCCTCCACGTTAAGGGAATACTAGCCAAGTCCAACATTTCTAAAATGTTGGTTGCTCCTAGCTCGTAACTTAGACTAAAGCCTAAAATGTCAAATTCCCGGAGCGATCGCTTTGACTCTACAGCAAAAAGCGGCGTATTTGTTTCCCGTAGTTTTGCTGCCAGATCTGGTCCTGGTAGATAAGCGCGATCGCATAACTGGCGAGGTTGGGCATTCAAGATGTTATAGAGGATGACATGCCCTAAATTAGATGCACCGACTTCGTATACTTCTGGATAAGTTAATACCCAGCGTATTGCTGCCGTATCCCAAGGCTTATGTACTGCTAAGAGCTCGTTACCTAGGTAACGAGCTGGCTTTAAAATATCCGATGTGATTAATTTTTCTACTGCAACAGTCACGGTCGCTATCTTCTAGCTACTTTAATTACAGCTACTCACCTCCAACCTTAGCATTGATTAAGCGTCCTCTCCAAAGCTGAACTATTTTTCTGCCAAAGTTTTTTAGCTAAACACCAGCGTACCTTCTTCCAAAGTCCGGCTTGCAGCTTCAAATGCAGCTTTACTTTCAAATATTTCAAATACTTTATCAAGTTGAGTAAGTTCAAAGATAATTCTGATTGACGGAGAAATAGAGCAAAGGCTGAAACGCCGTCCTAAATTATGAGCCGTTTTCCGGGCAGACACCAATGCCATCAAGCTAGCGCTGTCTAATGATTGTACTTGCTCTAGATCTAGTAACAAGACAGTATTTCCATCTTGTGCCAATGCTGTTGTTAGGTCTGTCTCAAATTCTAAGGCATTTGTGGCATTCAGGCTACCATGGGGACGAATAACTGTAACTTTTCGAGAATTCAGCACTGCTTGCATTGTTATATCCTATTAAAGTTAATGAGCTTTAAAGTTTAGATGTATTTGACCATAAACTGTTTTTTCTAACATCGACCATTCGTCTTAGGTTTCTTTGCTAAATCTTTATAACTGTAGAGTCTTTATTTAAAGATTGTTACACCTGTTATCAAAAAAATGTATTTTAATATACATTAACTTTTTTTTACTAAAAAAACAATCGAAATTTGCTCCTATCCAGATAATTAACTGCTAGTTAAGCAGAAACACCTTACTTATTCTGATATTTTAGCTGATATATGCTAGTAAAAGCAGAGAATTAAGTACTCTTACTTAGACATTTTTTACTCATTATCTGCATTAGCAACAGGATAAATACGTAGTTAATTCCTTGTGAGCTAAATCACTAATACTTTGTAATCCGGATCACATTTTATCCTAAGCTTTCGCTCAGATAATTAGTATTTAAACATAGTAGGTTTATTTCTTATGAGAACTAGGTACGCTATTCGTCAATTGGTAGAAAAAGCTCTTGATATTAAAAAATTAACTCCTGAAATAGAAAATGAAATCAACTCAGAACTGACCGAAATGGGTTACATTTCTGATGTTGACTACGAAGCTTTGGAACTATTAATGGCAGAAATGGATGCAGGGCGAATTCAGTTGGTTGCTAGCCTGAGATAGTCATTTTAGCTGAGCATTGAGGCTACGAACACAAAATTAAGTTAACCCAAAAAATACCCTACCTCTATTCCCTCTTTAACTGAGTGTTCAAACAAGTACCTTACTATACTAATTTTCACGACACCTCGCGCTGCACCTAAACAACCTTAAAACTTGCCCATAAAAATATATAGCGTGGCGTAAAATGTGCTAATGTGTTTCCTTCCTGGCATTATTTAAGTAAGTCGGCGTAAATAAACACAACTATCTGTTAGGGCTGTTAGTAGTTAGTAGTTAGTTGTTAGTTGGCTGACCGCCTCTTAACATTCGTTAATATAGTTATGTTTTATTATGCCTACCTACTTAGTAGTGAATCGCCATGCAGTTCGCGCTTAGGCTTAACTTTTAGGTTTATTTATGCTTACCTACTTATGCGCTTGCCAAACTTGGTGAATAAACTGATTGAGTTGAAGCTTTGCGGCTGAGTCAGTTCCAGGTTTTGGTTCTTTTGCCAAAACTTTGCTCAACAGCGTCATGACTTCTGTGTCTAGGGCTGGTCGAAACATATCTATAGACCAAAGTAGGTCAGATGCATCTCGCAAGTCGGTTATTAGCTGCGGTACATCGGTATTGGTAACCAGCATTAAAGGACGCACCCAGCACAACCGACGGGAAACCACAACTTGAATGACTTCTGTATATAGTCTCTTGTCGTCATGCTCTAAAGAGACAATTTGTCCTGGTTGAAAGTTGGGGGTAATCATCAGGAATGGGGAGTGGGGAGTGGGGGAGCCTGCGCTGCAGGAGGGTTTCCCGACCTAGGCGACTGGCGTAGTGGGGAGTGGGGAATGGGTAAAAGAAATCTTGCTGAGTCCCAATTACCAATCACCCATTACCTATAAATGCTATACAATAAATTAATAACTGTTAAGCTACGGCTTAGCAGTGACTCTATTGTAGTAAATTAACTAGAAAAAACAAAGAGCCGTGTCAGTCGAAATTCTTGAGAAGCGTTCCACATCCCGTAAGCTAGCGCCTCCGTATCGCGTTTTGCTTCATAACGACAGTTACAACTCTATGGAGTATGTGGTGGAGGTTTTATTAACCACAGTACCGAGCCTTACCCAACCTCAAGCTGTAAGCATCATGATGGAAGCCCACACTAACGGAATAGCTTTAGTCATTACTTGCGCTCAGGAACATGCCGAATTCTATTGCGAAACCTTGAAAAATCAAGGTTTGACAAGCACAATTGAACCAGATGAATAAGCCAATGGGTGTCACCACTGCTAATTGCTCTACTACGATTAGTGATTAGCAATTAGCTATTAACACCCCTATATGAAAATAAAACTTCTCCGCTTAGCCCAGTATCCTGCCGCCATCAGACTGGGCTGCTTTGTTCTGACTTTATTATTACTGTGGTTACCCTTAGCTTCACCAATTTACCTACTTGTCAAAGATACTAACTTGGTTAGTATATTGACAATTGTGCTGCTATATGTTGAGTTCATCTTCTTACTCAGGCTATGGGGCAAATACATATACAACATTGACAAGCTATTGCAGCACTATGGCTTAGAAATAACGCGGCAAAACGGTGTGGATTTGCTGCGTGGGTTGGCGATCGCCACAATTAGCCTCCTGATACTATTTGGGTTAGAAGGAGCATTCGGTTGGCTAGTATGGCAACAACCTCAATCTTATAGTTACTTCCGCAGAGTGATTTTAGAAGGTTTAATAGTAGGCTTAGGCTTTGGGTTTGCCGAAGAATTGTTATTTCGTGGTTGGTTGCTGGATGAGTTGCAACGAGATTACACCCTGCGGATCGCACTTTGGGTAGATGCCTTTTTATTTGCCACATCACACTTCATCAAGCCTTTAGAGGCAATTATTCATACATTACCTCAATTTCCCGCTTTATTACTACTGGGGTTAACGCAGGTATGGGGAAAGCGTTGGCGCAGGGGACGCCTCGGCTTACCAATTGGTCTGCATGGTGGTATAGTTTGGGGATACTACATCATTAATGTTGGGGAATTAATGAAATATTCTCATCAGGTTCCCGATTGGATAACTGGTGTGAATAAGAATCCTTTAGCTGGGGTGATGGGGTTGGTGTTTTTGAGTGGGTTAGGGTTGTGGATGAGGGGGCAAAGCAGGCGATCGCTCCTTTGATAAGATGAGCGTTGGCTGATTTACAAACTAACAACTTGTGGAACCAACTGAAGCACAATTCTTGGTAATAAATGCCTTGGAAACTCTGAATTTACTAATTTGGAGACTATATGATGAAGACACAGGGTATTGGCATATTCAAACTCCCAGTACTGTTTTACCCTTGGCATCGATATTACGAAACGGTGAAGTAGTTCCGTTTGGATGGGAATCACAACTATGACGCAATCTAATAGCCTAAAACAGCAGCAAGCTCAAAGAATGCTAGAACTATTCGCGATCGCACGCCAGCGATACCTAGATGCAGGAGGAGATCCTCAAACCACCCCAAGTGGGCGTCAAGGAGATGATTACATGAGTGAAGAGGAGAGGCAACAAGCACTGGCATTAGGACGGCAAATTTTTGACGAAGAATATGTCAACAACTTTCTCACCCAACGTCAGAACTCTCAGTCAGCATCGTTTAAAGTTAATTAAATTGGGGCTGGATGACGAAGTGACCACTCTTGTTTATATAGCCGTACTTCTTGCTAATCTTTACCACTGCTAGTCCTTCAGAAAAGGAAAAAGCCTGATGAAATTGCGGTGGGATGACAAACTGACCACTCTTGTCGATATAACCCCACTTGTCGCTGATCTTTACCACTGCTAGTCCTTCGCAAAAGTGCCAAGCGCCATCACAATCAAATTGGGGCTGGATGACGAAGTGACCACTGTTGTCTATATAGCCCCGCTTGCTACGAATCTTTACCGATGCTAGTCCTTCGCAAAAGGACCAAGCGCTATCAAATTGCGGTGGGATGACGAAGTGACCACTACGATCAATGTAGCCGTACTTGTCGTCAATCCATACGACTGCCAGCCCTTCAGAAAAATCCCCAGCCACATCAACAAATTGCGGTGGGATTACCATCTGACCACTTTTATCGATATAGCCATAGCTGTACTTGTCGCCAATCTTGACCGATGCTAGCCCCTCAGAAAATTCCTCAACCTCATCAAATTGTGGCTTGATCGCGACCTGACCAGTCTTGTCAATGTAGCCGTACTTGTCGCCAATCTTAACTGATGCCAGCCCTTCAGAAAAGTATCCAGCAACATCAAATTGTGGTGGGATTACAAAGCTGACAGTTTTGTTAGTATTCATGCTTACCAAATGGTACTGACACTGGATAGTTTTATTTTGCTGTCTCGACTAATCACTGGCACTTCTAAATGCAAAGCTGTAGCGGCAATAATGCGATCGGGTAAATCCGGTACTTGTGTCCGCTCAACTAGGTGCAAAGCTTCGGCTATATCACGATCAAAGGGAACTTCTGTCAGTACAGCATTGGTTGTGTCAACAGCTGTTAGCAGGCGCTCAAGTGTCAGCGGTGAAATGCGTCCTTTCTCACTTAAGTAGACAATCTCAGCTAGGGTAATGGAGGAGAAAGCGACTTGATCGCCATCAGCTGCTATCTGGGCGATCAGATCTCTTGCAGTTTTTGAAAGTCGCGAATCGCCAAAAATGTACCAGATGACTGCGTGGGTATCAGCGACAGCACGCAGCATTAAATGTCCTCCCGTGGGAAGTTAGCCCATTCTTCATTGCGGGCTGCATCAATTTCATCTGCTGACGGTGCTTTTCCTAAAGCAGCACACAAGCCCCATAATGATTTACGGGGAGTAGGCGTGTTATCCACTAATTCGCGCTCGATATCAGGTGCTATTAGCTGAATTAAACGCACTTTATCTACCGTTGAAAGCTGCTTTGCTAGGTTGAGAACTTCCTGTAGACTCACAACTTTGTCCTTGCATCACCTACAAAAATTCTAGCAGCACTCATGCTGGAATTCTTGCTCAACTTCGACGGTAACAGGCTCAACATCTCCGCAGTTTTATTGATCGCCCAGAACCCAAGAAAACCTCTCCTCTGTGTTCTCTGCGTCTTGGCGGTTCATTAAGTCAGAACAAAGAACTACGAAACTACTTCAGCCACTGTTCCCACCAAACAAGCTTTATTCAAATTAACGCCACTTAAATTCGTACCCTCTAATTCAGCACAGAGCAAATTCGCACCAGTTAAATTCGCGCCCGCGAGATTCGCACCCCGCAAATCGGCTTCCTCCAGATTTGCCTCACTTAACAACGCCCCTTGCAAATCCGCACGACATAAATCTGTGCCTTTAAGATTTGCTCCAGTCAGGTTCACTCCACGCAAGTCAGCACCCCGGAAGTCAACACCTTGTAAGTTAACATTCATCAAATTAGCACCACTTAAAAAAGCGCCAGCAAAAGATACATCGCTGAGTCTGGCTCCCATTAAGTTCGCGCCCCGCAAATTGCTACCCCGCAAATCAGCGCCTGTCAAATCTGCTTGCATCAAGTTCGCGCCCATCAGGTTCGCCCGCAAGTCTGTTTGGGCAAGGTTTGCTCCCATTAAGTTCGCACCTTCTAAATGCCCACCTTCCAATTTAGAACCAGTGAAATTTGTACCGACAAGGGTAGCACCAGCAAGATTGACGCGGCTTAAATCAAGGTTTGATAAATCCTCGTCTTCTAAATCTGCTCCTGGCAGTTGTTTGAGATTTCCTAAGCGAATTGCTTCAATGTTCATATCTATTAAGGTAAGTTGCGCTCTTTTTAGAGTGAGGGCTGGTAATAGGTAATGGGTAATGGGTAATGGAAGATTGCAAATTACCCCTTCGGGGTTCGTCAGTCGCCTACGGAGGGAAACCCTCCTGCAGCGCCGACTCACCAATTACCAATTACCAATTACCCATTACCAATCTTGCTATCAAGTAGCCACATGCTGGCACTGACTTTGGGTGTCATCAGGGGTAAGTCGAGTCCTTGTTGTAAACCCATGACTAAGAGTTCTAGGGTATCTACAAGTTTAGGGTCAAAGCGACGCGATTTTTGTTGCCTGCACTCTGACAATGCTTGAGCAAATATCTCTTGGTGACTCAACTGAGAAGTTTTTTTCTGATTTACCCGCCATTGAAAGTCTGCTGCTAACGCCAAAATTCTCGACTCTAAAGGAATTTCGTTTCCTGCTAACCCTGCTGGTTCCCCTGTACCATCCCACCACTCGGTTTGATGAGTGATAATTTGTGCGATCGCCCGTAACTGTGGCATTGTTCGCAACACTTGTGTTCCCGGTATTAAAGGACAACTTGGTGCATGTTCTTGGTGGCGGCTGGAAGTCTCATTGATCAGAACACTTTCTGCTCTTTGTAACGGATCAATACGGTGCAACAAGGAACTTAGCCGTAAGCGCTTAATTTGCCATGCGGGAAGATCTAAAAGCTGCCCCATTGTTTCGCAAAGCGCCACCACTTCTGCTGCTGCCATTGGGTTGGTTATGTCAGTAGCATCCATTATTTGCGCCATCCTTAGAAATGCCTGGATTTCGTTAGAAATCAAGTTGCGATCTAGGACTTGGTGGCTAGTCGTTGTTGGCAATGTGTTTACCTGCCCAACCTGGAGGTAATCTACTACACGGGAGACTACTGTTCCCAAGTTTTCTGGTGTGACAAAACTCAGCGGCATTTCTTCTTTGTCGGCAATTAGTTTTTTCGCGAGTTCTGGATTGTAGCGTTTGATGTGGGCGATCGCTAACAGGGCTGTTTCTTGCACTAACTCTGGCTCAAATGTCCATAAGCCGTAGAATTTTCGCTCCATGTCCGATGTGGGTAGTCCTGCAGAGCCATAATCATCTGATGATAACTCTTGACAAATTACCATTGATGTGTATTTTGGCGACAGGATAATCAAGTGCCACTCCTGCGCGACTGGATCGGCTGGATCTAATGTCACTAAATTTATATTGGGCTGTTGGCTTGTGGGATGTTCGGCAAACCCACTATGGGGAGCAGCCATAATGACTATTTGGCGCGATCGCTTGGCTATATCTGCATAGCGTTCTGCTTCTTGCAGATACCATTTCCCCAGCTGGAAGGCTGAGATAACTAGGGGTTTACTGTCCTCGGTTAAAATATGGTCTTCCAGCGCATGGCACAGGGAAACTAAGGTGTTTTTGTAGTAAACGCCAAATCTAATTGGTCTAATGCTGTGAAGATGAGCTGCTTGCAGCTGTTGGAGAATTGAGCCTTCTAACATGGTAGTTGGGTTTTTAAACGAACCGCAGAGGGAACACAAGAATTAAAAATTAAAAATGCAAAATTAAAAATTTTTTAATTTTTAATTTTTAATTTTTAATTAATTTGTCCTCCTTTACTTGAGGTTATGAAACGCTTACTAGTTGTTTTTCTTTTGTTTCAATAGGTGCGGAAAGTGCTTCTTCTAAGTCGGCACAACCCAGTTTTTGTTCTAATATTTTCATGACTTCGCGTCCGAAGTCATTAGGGTTTTGCCGCCATGCTTGTAAGCAAACTTCGCCAAAGAAGGAACCAAGGGGTTCGGGATTCCACAATAATTTTTTGGCATTCCACGGCATCAAGTTCATTGGATCGTACCCATGTTTGATAATGCCTTCTTTGAAGGCGTATTCTTCTAAATGGGTATGGGGTTGTAGTCCAATAAAGAAGATGGCTGGTTCAACTTTATCAACACCAAAGATCCGTTCTAGTTCGCGGTGGTAGGCGATAGTTTGGCGAATGGTTTCGGGGCGTTCGTCAATGACGTTAAAGGAGTAGTTGACGGAAACTAAGTCGTTGAACCCTGCTGCTTTCAAGTCGCGACAGTTTTGCAAGACAGTTCGCAGGTTGTAACCCATCCGCATTTTCCGCACTAGTTCCTGAGAACCACTGGTAATACCGATTTCAAAGTAGTTCATGCCGGTGAGTACCATCAACTCGCACAATTGGGGGGTGAGGTTGTCGGCACGGATGTATGCTGCCCAGTGAATATCCGTCATTCCCGAATCGACGATTTTCTGTAGCAGTTCTACGGCATCGTCGATAAATTTTCGGGCTGGGATGAATTGGGCGTCGGTAAACCAAAAGTTGCGAATGCCGCGATCGTAAAGTTGGCGCATTTCGGCAACAACTTCCAGGGCGGGGTTGATGCGTACCTGTTTGCCTTCGACAACGGTGTAAATGCAATAACAGCAGTTGTGGGGACAACCACGTTTGGTTTGCACACCGATGTAAAAGTCTTCTTCAAGTAGGTAATAGTTAAACTCAGGCCAGATGCTTTCTATATAATCGTAGTTACAAGCGGTTTTTTGTACTGGAGTCGGTTGTTCGTGGATCAGGCGATCGCGTGGTTGAGTTTCTCCGACTACATAACACCGTTCATCCCTAAAGTCTCTTCCTGTTAACAGTTTTTCTAGCAGTGTTTCGCCTTCACCCACTGATATTATTGTTTTCTTGGGCAAGGTTCTACCCAATTGTTCGTAAAACACGCTGACTGCACCCCCACCTACAACTAGGCGGGTATCTGGATGATATTTCCGCGCACGTTTGAATCCCCGTTTAATTAATTCTTGGTTACGCCACAGTTCTGTAAAGTAACCTGTAAGGACGCGCAAGCCTCCGAATGCGCCATGTAATTTCTTGAGGGGATTTTTAGCGTAAAAGATTTCAAAGGAGTATTGCAGTGGGTTTCCGCCACGTCCACCCACGGGAGCATAAATTTGGATATCCCGCCAAGAAAAGACTAACAGTGTTGGTTTAAATTCATCAATACAGCGATCCAGTTCCCTAGCGTAATCTAAGGGTGGTACAGTTCCTAGGTCAAAGATGCGCTGTTCGATTGTGGGAAACAGCTTGTGGACGTGATCGCTAAGATAGACAACCCCAATCGGAAAGATCGGGTTACAAGGAAGGCGAACGTAAAGAATTCTGTTTTCGATAATTGGTGTTTTCACTTCCATCTTGCCGTTCATTATCAGAATAGGAGAGCAAAATTTGTTCTTAAAGTTTTTTTGAGTTACTCTTCTCTACTACCATCGTACTTGACATTTAAACCAATTATTATGAAAAATTTACTTTCTATTACCGTTTGAGGAAACAGCAAAAATTATCAGGCACTTGAGATGCCTAGTATATATAATAGATGTGATGAAATTGGTTGACCTATAGCTTTACAATAACATTCCGTGATTCCCGACTCGCGATTATCCATACATATTGGTCTTGGGATAGAGGAAATAAGCAACGGCGGAATTAGCTATTGTCAAGGCAAGGATATAGCTACTAGCCTTGCGGAAGGTATAACTTCTTTCAGCAGGCTAGTAAATATAATAATTGTTCAGTGCATAATATATAGATGCAAAAAAGGCATAGATTTTTACAAAATTTTCATATTGTCACCATAATTGAAGATAGAAATGATGCAGAAAAGTTCAGTTGGTAGTCGGAGTTACAGCATGTGGGGATCACTCAGTGTTAATTTTGCAAGTGTAATATAAAATTGTGGCGTACAGATCCTCAGCAGTTATGACTCAAATATTAGATTCTCTACCACCTGAGCAATCAGGTAAGATTCTCTGCTGCTACGTTAATGCCACGAGCAAAATACAGGTTGCTCGCATCTCGGATATTCCCAACTGGTACTTTGAACGGGTTGTTTTTCCAGGACAACGGTTAGTGTTTGAAGCCCCAAGAGAAGCTCATCTAGAGATTCATACGGGTATGATGGCAAGTGCAATTTTGTCGGATCACATTCCGTGCGATCGCCTTGCGATCAACGAGGCTAGCAGTTATCCGCATTTAAAAGACTCGGAACCAGTAAGGGACACTTTCAATAAAAAACCAATTCTGCAGGAATTTAATACCAAACCCGGAGATTTCATAAAATCTTTAACAGTGGCTGGTTTAGTATCCATCATTGATTAAAAAAAAATTTTGTTCAATTTCAGGGTTGCTCTTGTCAGCAGCCCTTTTTTTGTTTCTTGGTCATTTGTCATTGAGAATAGGGAGGGCATAGGGCATTGGTAATCACCTCCATGCCCTATGCCCCAGTTCCCGTATACAATCTTGAATATGGATCTACCTTCTTTTCTTTGGTTGTGGAAAATAGCGGCGTGGTCGATGGGCTTGTCGCTGCTAGCTTATTTGCTACTAGCGGTAACGGGTATTTGGATGTTTCGCGCTAGAACATCGCAGCACTCTTCTTTTACGGGGGGACATAGGGAGGTGCGTTACCTCCACTATATAATTGGCAGCTGCATGGTAAGTTTAGTGATGCTACTGCTACTCGTTGGCATTATTGGCACTTTGGGTCACTTTGGTTCCTTAGGACACTCGCCACATTTATTTGCTGGGTTAACAGTGGTGGCGCTGGTTTTACTTTCTGCTGGAAGTGCATTGCAAATCACTGCAAAACGACCTTGGGCTAGACGTATCCACATTGGTGCTAACATTGCCCTACTGATTAGCTTCACCTGGGTGTCGCTAACTGGTTGGATTGTGGTGCAAAAGTATTTGCCTTAAAAAAAATTTGTCTTTACCTCATTTGGTGATTGTATACACCACCATTCTCGGTTAAACCGCAATATCACCGTAGGGGCGCGGTTTCCGCGCCCTGACAATGTAGTCAATTCAATTGAAAACTGCTGTCGCCCTATTTTTGGTTTATTTGTGCCTACCTACTTAGCAGCTACCATGTAGTTAAAAAAGGATTGCTATTTCTGGTCAATCCCAAATCCCAAATCCCAAATCCCAAATGGCATCACCTTCTGTATTTCGTCTTTCTCCTTTAATTCGGATTACACTTTTGAGTCTATACGTAGCACTCACAGCACCATTACCGTTTTTGTCAGCCAGTACAGCTGCACCAGTAGCGCCAGTATGGTTGTGGGTGGGTATTAGTATCGGTTTAATTGCCTTGTATGCAGCGTTAAGCGAACGGGTAATTTTAGATGACCAGGGAATTCAGGTCGCTTATCCCAACTGGATACCGCATTTTTTCCGTAAAGGTTGGTCGTTACCCTGGTTGTCGGTGATCGAGTTAAAACCCCGTACCACTGGTCAAGGAGGACTAGTTTACTACTTCCTCAGCAACGAAGGAAAAGCTTATTTACTACCGATGCGTGTAGCAGGTTTTGCCCGTTTGGTGAAACTGGTGCAAGAAAAGACGGGGATAGACACTACAAATGTTTACCCGTTGGCGCAGCCGTGGATGTATTTTATTTTACTGGGATTTACGCTGTTGCTACTGCTGGTAGATGGTTGGACAATTACTACAGCCTTGACTCAGGGTTATTTAAATTAAAACCTCACGCAAAAGCAGCAACGGATGTGGCAACGGATGTAGCGGATGCTTGATCTGTTATTCCTACCATTGGAGGAATCCGTTACATCCGTTATGACATCCGTTGCCAAAGCCGTTGCCAGAAATTTCAAGGAATTGTGTATTGAACTTGGATAATATGACTCCACAAGCTCAATTACGGCTGGAGCAAGTTAGTTTATTTACAAAGCTGAAAACTCAGGGAAAGGAAAACCTGCAAGGATACCCTATATTGCAGGATATTTCATTTGAGGTACTTGAAGGCGATCGCATTGCCATTGTTGGACCATCTGGTGCTGGAAAAACTCACTTGTTACGCCTTTTGAACCGCTTAAGTGAACCCAGTAGTGGCAAAATATATCTGGAAAATCAGGAGTATCGGCAAATTCCAGTTTTACAGTTACGCGCCACCTTGACACTTGTACCGCAAGAGTCTAGGTTGTTGGGGATGACAGTGAAAGAAGCTTTGGCTTATCCGCTCGTTTTGCGTGGTTTACCTAAACAGACAATTCAGGAACGCGTGAGTTACTGGATGGAACAGTTGCACATTCCGAGTGATTGGTTGGGGCGCATGGAAGTACAACTTTCTGCAGGACAGCGACAACTTGTGGCTCTAGGTCGTGCCTTAGTTATTCAACCGAAAATTTTATTATTAGATGAGCCAACTTCTGCTTTAGATGCCAGTACGGCTTTGCGTCTTTTAGATGTATTGACTCAGCTTGCTCAAAGTCATCAGACGACGATTTTAATGGTAAATCACCAGCTAGAGCTAGCCCATTCATTTTGTACACGACTGTTACACTTACAGCAAGGTCGTTTGTTGGCAGATCAAACGTCACTTGTAGATTGGGTTAACTTACAAGAAAGTTTAATGCAAGCAAAAGCTCAAGAGGATTTTGAGAGTGGGGAGTGGGGAATAGGGAGTGGGGAGTGGGGAGTAGGGAATAGGGAATAGGAAAGAATTAGAAATGCAAAATCAAAAAGTCCCAATTTTTAATTTTTAATTTTTAATTTTTAATTCACCACTCCCCATTTCCCACTAAGCGTTGAACGGGGAATAGCTGAGTCTTTCTTTGGCAGCTAACTTTGTTGGTGGTTGAGAAATATTGGTATTTAAAATTTCTATGTTAAACCTGTATCCTACATTGCGGATGGTTTGAATTAAACTGGGTTGCCTAGGATCGAGTTCAACTTTTTTCCGCAACGATAAAACGTGAGTATCTATAGTGCGTGGGTTATCGATGGCGTCTGGCCAAGCGCGACGTAGTAATTCCGACCTAGACAAGGGTACTCCGCCAGCTTGTGCCAAAACATACAGCAAACTAAATTCTTGAGGTGTTAAGTCGATGAACTCCCCTTGAAAGCGAACACGACGTTGTACTAAATCGATTTGTAGAGCGCCATAGTCCAGATATGCTGGTGCAACGGGTGCGCGCTTGCGGCGAATGAGTGCCTCTACTCGTGCAAGAAACTCTTGCATCCCAAAAGGTTTACTAAGGTAGTCATCTGCCCCTGCCTTTAAACCTGCCACGATATCAGCTTCATTACTGCGGGCAGATAACATTAACATTAAAGGTTGTTGCTGACGATGCAACCAACGGCAAAACTCAATGCCATCACCATCAGGCAGATCGGCATCAAGAATGACTAGTGTTGGTTGATGGCTTAAAAACACTTCTCTTGCTTGATAAATGCTTGCTGCTTGATGCACCCGGTAGTCGAGTTGTTGCAAGTGCCAGCCAAGCAACGACCTCAGATGGGGATTTCCCTCAACGATTTCAATACAAACCGAATTCACGGTGACAAGATCCCTTAGTGTGCATGACCGCTCGCTTCGCTCGAAGTCAAAAGTCAAAAGTCAAAAGTCAAAAAAACAAAAAAGGTACAGGTTGCCCTAAATTTATTTATGGAAAATGAAAAATATGTATTTCGAAACACCTAGTGCAAGAAATACTACGTCCTTATTACAAGCCCCAGACCACCACGCGAGCGCGAATGGCGCTTCGCGATTTATTTATCTTGCTCTAATTTTGACTTTTGACTTTTGACTTTTGAATTTCCCCGAAGGGGGCGTGACTTTCAAAGTAACAAAGCCTATGTCTAAGGTTTTGTAACCCTTGTTACCTCATTTGCCTTCTTTTTTACATTTACTCATGCTAAAGCTGCCAATATTTTTAACTTATGCCTTGCCCAAAGCCGAGTTAGTAATCTTCTTAAATTTTTATTACAGATATGCAAAAATTTTTGTTATAGTTATTCAAAGTGCTTCTTGTTAAATATATTGCTGTTAAAGAGGTGTAAATTACCGAATAACTCTCGTGCGTGTTATTTAGATTGACAGTGAAAACGAGATCTTTATACATAAATTGGTGGTTTCACCCCCCAATACAATTTAGATCTTAACAGGGATAATCATAACGATAGCTTGCTAAGCGATCCTATTCTCTGTCTTTTGGAATATGATTGACTTAAGTTGTAGATGCTTTTGGGTGATCCCCAAAGGAGAGATATTTATTTTGATTTGATGTCAAGCTAAAAGTAATACTTCCCATTTCAGCTTGAATAAATTACAATTCTCATTCCAAAGAAATATCTAAAGCATTTATGCTCCAAGACACACAAACCATCCGCTATTACCAAAGACTAACTGACGCCCTCGTCGAGTTATGGAATCGCGGTTATCGTACTGATGATATGCGGATGTATTTGGATGGCTATTTAGCCGCCCTGCGAAATAGTCACGCCATTGAACCTTTTCTGATTCATCGTTTAGAGGAGGAAGTCACTCGCTACTTATACGATGCATCAAACTTTGCCATGACGCAACCACAGCCAGACTACGACTACCGTTAATGCCTTTGACTCGGTCATAGATGGTAACCGCTCAGCAACGCTGACAATCATAGCATATATTATGCTTGAGTCAATGCTGTAATGGTGTAAAATTTTGGAGACATTTCTTTACAAAAATCATCCCCCCAGTCATACTTTGGTGTTTCCAAACTAACTGAGGGGATTTTTCGTGCATGACTCTGCCTGCGTCATCGACCTGGGAAGGAGACACACGTGAACTACCGCACAGTGACCGCAAGCGGTTCACTGTGGGCTTCTGGCATCCCA
>CAXTSI010000180.1:8655-15435 GCA_964246695.1 uncultured bacterium | reverse complement strand
TTGTTGGTTGTTAGTTGTTGGTTGTTGGTGAACCAGCGCTGCAGGAGGGTTTCCCGACCTAGGCGACTGGTGAACCCGAAGGGTTGTTGGTTGTTGGTTGTTGGTTGTTGGTTGTTAGTTGTTGGTTGTTAGTTGTTGGTTGTTAGTTGTTAGTTGTTGGTTGTTGGTTGTTGTTTGCAATTAACAATTAGCAATTAGCAATTAGCAATTAGCAATTTATTACTAAAATTGGGCAACTGTTCGGCTTTGACACCTACCAAGCTACCCAACCCAATTTGATTTTCGGATGCTGTCACCAGCACCACAGGAACAGGTCTGGACTCTTCTTTGACGCTCCCAACGAATGAATTTCGATTCGTCAGATCTGGTACAGAAGAGCGCTCTGCGCGGGACCGCACACTACCCGAAAACCGATGAGGTGGTTGACGTAGACCGGGGAGTACCAGTAGCGGTCGGCAGAACGGCAGTCCACAGGATTGTTGTTCCACGAACCACCGCGCACCAGGCGATTATCATTCTCATTCTCAAATTCTTGTTTAAGCCAAGCACTTCCATCTAGAGGCGCTTCCTCATAGCCTTCATGCCAAGAATCTGCACACCATTCATAGACGTTGGCATGCATATCAAATAAACCAAAGGCATTTCCAGGAAAGGTATCAACTGGAGTAGTCTCTTGCCGATATTCTCCTTTTGCTTCCTCCCTGTAAGTACTGCCGTTGTAATTTGCTAGCTCAGTCGTGAGAGTTTCACCAAAATGAAAAGGTGTAACAGTGCCTGCACGACAAGCGTATTCCCACTCCGCTTCGCTGGGGAGTCGATAGTTTTTTTTGCTCGCTTTAGATAGTCTAGCACAGAATTCGACAACATCATACCAAGAGACACATTCTACAGGACGGTTATCGCCTTTAAAAGAAGATGGGTCTGGGTCAAGGTCGCGGTCAATTCTGGGTAATGCTGCTACTGCCTTCCATTGTGCCTGAGTAACTGGGTATTTGCCCATGAAAAAGGGTTGAACAGTGACTTCATGCTGTGGACGTTCTTCATCATATCCTTCCCCTTCTGGTGAACCCATCATAAATTTACCTCCAGGGATAGCTACCATTTGTAGAGTGATGCCGTTGTCTAGGTCTTCATCATAATATTGAGCTTGACGTTGTTCTCGCTTGATTATTTTTCCCTGTGCGTTGACGGTAACAACCTCGAATTCAAATGGCTTAAGTAATATTGTTTCGCCGGGTTGTGGTAGTTGGCGATCGCCCCATCTTTCCCACTCTTGCTCCATTTCTTCTGCAAACTGAATATAGTCTCCTCCCAAGCGCTTTAAAACTTTTGCTGTCAGCAACGCGAAAGGTTTAATCTCTATATTTTCATTGTTTACCTGGGATGGGTTTCTCAAAAAAGCTTTAAATTCTCTGAGGGTTTTGCCTATTTTCTTAGCGAAATATGCTGAAATCGCATCAATAATTTCTAAGGAGTCCGTAACGGGAGCAGCTTGAAGGAAATTATCCCGGACTTCTTGATTGATAAAATCAAATTCGATTTCATCAGGGTTTGTTTCTGATGTAATTTTTTGTTTCGGTTTGAGTATCCCACCCAAGAAAACTTCCGCAACGTGGACTTGCTGCGATTCTTTAAGCATTTTTTCTTGAACTATGCGGACGATTGGTAAGGTAATTACAGGTGCAGCAGATAACAAACTGGCTAGTTTTCGTGCTATTGGGGAAGCTGTTCGACGGAAGTTGGAAGTTATTTCTTCTGTTGTTTCTATTTCTTCTGTTTCTGGAGTTGAAGATATTGCTTCGTCGAGCGGTGTAAAATCGGAGGGAAAAACAAATCCCGTAACATTAGCGTCACTTTTCCCCGCGATCATTTTGCTCCAAGTTCTTGCTGAGTCTTCTTCCAGCGTGAATATGGGAATTTTAGTTCCCGTCCTAAAGTCAATATCATCCCAGAGTAATATTTTTTTAATTAATAAACCTTGGTTGGCTATTCTGGGGGTTAAGCTTGCAAACTGTACTTTTGCACCAAAACTGAGTCCCGTTCTTTGCCACAACCATTGAGGTAACATCTGTATAATCGCAACGGGATTTTTTTGCGCCCAAATTTTTAGCATGTCAAAAGCCTTACCATTGTGCCAAATATCGGTAACGCAATCGCTTGCAAGCAAAAATAAACGCTTACCGCTAGGGTCAATGAGGAAACGGGGTTTATAGTGACGATGTTTACGAGCTGTTTTACCCGTCCCCCGTCGCAGATAAATATCTCCTTTTTGATTCGTTAGTCCCCAAACTTGCACATCCCGAAACGCACCTTGTATTTCTAGGAGTTGCTGTAATTCTTGAATAGTTTTTTGCCAAAAAATCATCGTGTTGCTTTCGTCAACCACCAACACCAAATCAAATGCTGGTTCTTGATCTGGTTGAAAAACAGGGATGCGAATGCGTTCTTTGGCGATCCGGTTAGCGGTGGCTTCTTCGTCTAAAATGACTTCTGTCTCAGAGTCAATTTTTTGCATTAAGGGACGTATTGCTCTTGATAATTTTAGAGGTTGACGCAAACCAGGTGCATCAGGAAGTTTGATATCGAGGGTGTCACCGGAGGTAGAAAGAGAAGTAGAGAGACTGGGTTTAGCATAAACTTCTGCTTTTGGTTCTGCTGGTTGAGGAGAAACAGCAGGTGTCGCTTGGGTTTCTGGAATGATATTTTCTGTAGTTTTTGTATCAGCCTTTTTTGCTTCGTCTATTTCTACAGCAGTACGATCATTTTCTGCTACCGTTGTTTGACTTTGCTGCGCTAACCAGAAAATATCAGCAATTTCTGTACCCGTCAGTTCTAATTCCTGCTGTAGGGTAGCAATCAATTTGTCAAACTTTGACGATGCTTCATCCCTCATCTTTTAACTCTATTCCCAAAATTTCTCTCACAATATTATATGTCATAGTACGCGAGCAAGATGCTCCCAGTAGTGCGAGCATCCCAATGCATGCATAGAAGCCTTTGTACCCTCACCCCCATCCCCTCTCCCAAATATGGGAGAGGGGAGAAAAGGTTCTAGTTCCCCCTCTCCCAAATATGGGAGAGGGGAGAAAAGGTTCTAGTTCCCCTTCTCCCAAATATGGGAGAGGGGAGAAAAGGTTCTAGTTCCCCTTCTCCCAAAGTTGGGAGAAGGGGTTAGGGGATGAGGGCTATCAAGGTTTTTGCACATTTGGGATGCTCCCCCTACAATTTTCTAAAAAGTAAAGATCCAAGCCGTTTTTAGTATATTTTCAAGCCAGTCGCTACAGTTCGTCCGTAATTGACAAACTTTTGAACAATAATTTTTTTAGCCCATCTTTATCCAAATCTTCTGAGCTGATATGATCTGTGATTAAATATATGGCGTTCAACAACTGGTCGGTTGCGCGATCGCCTTTTCTACCTTCTTCGTCTGTTTTAACAAACTCGTTAATCAGTTTGGATATATCCTTTTCAGCCTGATTAAATGCTTGTTCCCCAAAATGAGCTTTGACGATACTTTTGAGAGCATCAGGTTGAGGATCTGGCATTTTTACTCGTAAACACCGTCGTAAAAAAGCTGGCGGAAATTCCCGTTCGCCATTACTGGTCATTATAACAATAGGAAACTCAGCACAGCGCACTCGTCCTCGATGAATTGTCGCTTGAACTTCTGTGTCAGAGGTATAAACTTTTTCAGTATTAGTCTCTTTTGAAGTTGATTGAGCTGGTTTAGTTTCTTCAGTATTAGTCTCTTTGACTTTTGACTTTTGACTTTTGACTTCCCCGAAGGGGCTGGCTCTCCGAACTAATTCCGGAATATTAAAACCACCTTCTTCAAAAATATGCAATAAGTCGTTAGGTAAATTAATATCGCTTTTGTCAATTTCATCAATCAACAGAACTCTGGGTAAGGGAGAAGGTAAAAAAGCAGTTCCCAAAGCGCCTAAAGTAATATAATCACCGATGGATTGATCTTCATTTTTTTCCGGTTCCTGTAATCGACCAATGGCATCATAACGATAAAGCCCATCTTGTAAAGTCGAGCGCGTAGTAATTGACCAAGTGAGAACTGAACCTAATTTTAACTCATAGGCGATCGCATAAGCTAAAGAAGTTTTTCCCGTACCGGGATTTCCTGTTACTAAAAGAGGTCTGCGTAAATATAAAGCAGCATTTACAGCGTTAAGAACTTGTTGACCATCTTCGGTAATTTTTTCTTGACCATCCTGGTTTTTCTCGACAGGAATGCGAAATTTTGCACCTTTTTCTCGACCTTGCTTGTTGTCTTTTGATTCTGCTAATTCTTTAATCTGGTTCCAGCGTTCGTTAATTTCTTCTTTTTCAGCCTCATTAATTTCGTGAAATTTACGCCAAGGAGGAGGGCTAGGAAAAATTTTATCTAGTTTTTTTTTCTTTCCACCTTTTTCTTGTGTAACTAGATTATAATGATGCTTACCATCACCGTAAAATAATCGCCAGTCTTCATCTTTCTGTTTCATAAGTGTCTGGTTTTATATAGCACTTCAAAATGATTTGAAAGCCTTAATCGTCGGTATACGATTTGGATGATCGCACAAAAAGCCAAGATGATAACCTAATTTATTTTCCTTATTGTCTTCATCGTCATAAGCATCTTGACGAATGTTGCACATTTCATCAATGAAGTTTTGAAAATTGTTGTTTAAATATTCTTTTGTTAGGTAGGCATCGGTATCATTTAAATTAATCTGCTTATCAGTATGTATCCAAAAAACAAGGGGTGTTCCTCCAATTAAAACTCCTCTCCAAAAATTTTCTTGTTCTGTTTGCGGAAGAGGCGAAAGAGGAGAAGTTAATTTCACACATTTTTTTTTCTTTAAAGAAGTACCAATTTTTCGGTAATTTTTATCAATTTTATGAATCTTTTCTACATCTTCAACAATCAAGCTTGTAATAGATTCGGTTTCTAAAAATTGTTTAAATTCTGACCAACTATCTTGAAAATTTTTATAAGACTGACTACCTGTAAAACGCTCTAGAGGATGTAATATGATTTGATATTCTTGAACAATAGCAATTTTTGTATCAAAATCATCTTTAATCCGCCACTCGTCGTCTAAATTTCTTCCTAAATATTTATATGGTAAAAATATCTCGATAATTGGTTTCGATATTTGCTCTTTAAACTGAGACATAAAAGTAGAAATTATTCCTTCTATCATTGAGGGAATTTCTTCATCAGAATCACATCTCACACCTTTACCATTATCTGCTTCATCATCACTATTTAATTGAATTGGCGTTTTTAATGTTTCTTTAAAATCAAAAGGTTGCGGTTTAGATTGTTGATTTTCATCTAAAATAAATTCTGCTTCTAAACGGAATTTCTGATCTTCAGGTGAAATTATGATAAACAAAAAAGTTTTTTTATTTGTATTCGAGATACCTTCATGTTCAGGAGCAACGGGTATGATAATACATAATTTTTTTGAAACTTCTTTAACCCAAGTTTTTATTTCTTGAAATTCATCAGCTAGATTTTTGGCAAATACTAAAATACTTGGAACTTTATTATCACCTACAGTGACAAAGGGATATTCTGTACGTAAAATATCTATAATATAGTCTATACTGTCAGGATTGTTGAGTTCGCTATTATCTATTGTTGAATACTCAGGTAGAGTTTTTCTGTAAGCACTTTTAATTTTAGCTAAATTCTGCTTTTCTATTCCCCTGAGAATTTCTAAAAACTGATTTAAGTTATCCTTTTTGATAGGATATGAATAATCAACGTAAAATTTAGTGAATAATCTATCGCTTGACAAGTTTGGAAGTGATTTTAAATTCCCTATGAATTCATCTATTTTATTTTCAGTATTTATGTTTTTAATTAAATTTAAAATTGCGTCTTCGTAACGTATTCTTTTTTTTAAAACAGGTATTAATTTTTGGGAATTATTTTTCGCTATAATAGCCCTTATTCCTTCATTAAAAGCCCTCAAAAATATATCTATATCTTTATTATTATTTTTAACTCCTAACCCATCATAAAAACCCTTAGCAAACTCAATAGCCACTTCGTCTATTATCTTATCATTCATCCCAATGGCATAATCAATGTGATGACTAATTGCTACAGTCGCTTTTGCTGAATGACAAGCATTAAGCAAGACGCATTTAATAATATCTTCACGTCCCTCAAAAATTGATTTTAAAATCTCTGGTGAAACTAATGATTCATTTGAATCATTTTCTAACTTTAAGCTACCATCTTCCAAAGCATGACCGCAAAAATGAACAATTTGTGGATTTTCATTTGCAATCGCTTGACGAATATCATCAGTAGAAGATACAGACTTAAAAATAGGTTTATTAAATAATGAGCGATTTGAAGCTCTCTTGATCGCTGACTCTATTTCAGAGAATTCTTTATTTAAGTTTAAGTTTTTTGGTTCTGTTTGAAAAAATAATATTTTTATCTTTGTGTTTCGCTTTTTATGATCTTTCTGTATAGTTTTGTTTAAATCATTTGCTGAGATGAGATCTGAATAACTAACTGTGAATTCAAGATTTACGTTAAATTCCTTGATTAACAAACTTTCTAAAGCAGCTTTATTTTCATATGGATATACATTCAATATAGCCTCGCATAATTTTTGGCATTGATCATCTGTTAATGGCATATTGATAATTTAATCGCAATTTAATTTTTATAAATTATAGCGGTTCCCGTATTGGTGAGGTACATATCTTGTGGGGTGGGCATCCTGCCCCCCCGTTTCATGGGACGGGTGGGAGCCCCAA
>CAXTSI010000180.1:0-8630 GCA_964246695.1 uncultured bacterium | reverse complement strand
CTATATATACAAGTAAAGTAAGGTAGATGTGTTGAACCTTTTGAATAATTATAAGGTGGGCAATGCCCACCCTACGAATTTTATGAATTATGACACAATGCTTGTACTAACGCATCTAAACCAGCTTGACTGGTGAAATAGGTGAGATGGTCGCAAGCGACATCTGGTGATATAATTGTAGGCTGAGGGGTTCGCTCTAGGCTAATGCTTTTAATGCTTGCTAACGTGACGGCGATATCGTTTGGTTGTTGGAGAAACACCGTATCTACGACACTATCTACAGCAGAGCCAAATAATTTCTGCATCAGTCGCTGTATTTGACAGGAGTTTTTTCCCGGTTCAATTTGTAATGCTTCTGGACGAATCGAGCGATCGCCAGCAATTATTGTATACTGGATATTGGGGTCAATATTTTTGGCGATGCTTTGAATAAAATCGCTGTCCAGTTCCATCTGCTTTAAAGCTTTGTCGTTAGCTGCCAAAAACGCGACCAATCCTGCAATAATATTTACAGACCAAGCAACGCTAGAAAGTTGATTTAACCCTATACCAAGAGCAGTAAAAGCCCAATCTTGAATTTTAGGCCAAGGAGAACCAGCATTAGGTGTACCCAACATTACTAAATGTTGGACAATTTGTTTTCCATTTTCTTCCTCAATCAAAGTACGAGCGACTAAACCACCCATTGAATGAGCAACAATATCTAATTGTTTCCCGTGGTTTGCAGTTAAACCAACCTCTTCTAATCCTTGCTTAAGTAGTTTGGCGTTTTCTTGAATCGTCGTCTTGATATTTTCGTAATCAAAAGCCAGAACTAAGTCATACTTATCTTGTAGAGTTTTCTGTTGTCCATTCTCTGTAGTTTTTGCCAAGACGCTAGGAAGTAAACTTTCTGTATCGCCAATAATGCCATGAATATAAAGTAGAATCTTATTGGCTGAGGCAATTTGTGTTTGAATTTCCTTAGTGTTAACATTATACTTTACCCGTCCATTTTCTGAGACATTTGCAATTCTTAAAACTGGATAGGGAAAATTCATACCCAATTGCTTACCCGCGCTTTCGTAAAAAACTTTTTGGAAAAGTATCTTAATTGAACCTTGCAAACTGCGACTATTAACTGTTGGTTCGGGTAAACGTTCTAATGTAATTTCTGTCTTACCATTTATCGTCACAGCTTTACCCAAAGGTAAGAAAAATTCTCCATCATAAGCTATGGGTAAGATATGTTCGCCTGATGATAATCGCTGACCAACCAATAATTTTATCGGATTTTCTGGCGTTACACTTTCGTGATTTTGCACGTCAACAATTTCCAAGACGCTAAACAAACCAGGGCTGCGAGTCATGTTAAACTGGTATGGCTCAACCAGTCTTTTTCCGTCTCGTTGAAGAATAGTTTGGTCTTGTAATAAAATAGGTGGTATTAAATTACTGTTAACATCCCGACTACTTGGAGGTAAGGGGTTAAAACTAAATTTACCCTTAAAAGTTGAATGTCCTTGTAGTTCGACACCAGCCAATAAAGTGGTTGACTCAGACTCTGTTATTTCTACTCCACCAGGTGGTTTTACCAGAGTAATTTTAACTTCCTGAGTCATCCAGTTATCGATATATTTGTCTGTTTTACGCCTCGTTTCGCGAGTATAAACTTTGTCCATCAAAAGGTTGAGAGTACCAGATAAACCTGAGGAACGAGTTACTGGAGGTGGAGAATCTAATCCAGGTTGTTGGAGTAAACTCGCATCGAATTCTCTAGTACTAGCAATTAATTTTAAAATCGTGTCGTACTCAGTAATTCCATTATCTAAGTATTTTCTGGGAATTTCTATCTCTAATTCTTCACCTTCTGCAACATTTCCGTTAGATAAACTTATACTGCTCCTTTCTGGAAAAAATTCAGGAACATCTATTGCATAACTTCCAGCTAATTCTATTACTTGAAAACACAGTTCTTTGTCGCTTTTATTAGTTACTTTAATTTTTATTCCTGGTGGTTCCGAATTATTATTTTTAAATGTATATTCCCCTCGCAAAGCAGAAGTTTCTGTTTTTGATGAATATTTATGATCTCCAGAACTCACAATCACTTCCATTTCCACATCACCAGCTTTGATTTGACTAGTCGGTGGAGTTTTCAATTCTAGAATATTCTTCCAACGTGCAATATGCTCTAAACGTTTGATTATTGTGTTTGCGCGTTGTTGAGTATAACCTTGATTATCGGGTACATCTGGAACTGGTGCAACTAATGGCTGTTTATCAGCAACTTGTTTAATCCAAAATTGACCCTTAATAGCTTCTATGTAATAATCAGCATCTGTAAAGGATTCGGTTTCTCGAACAAATAAGGAAGATTTCCCAGCATCAACCGATGAAAGTGTTCTACTAGCTAATTCCACACCTCCATCATCTCCTTGAAAATATACCTTCAACTTAGGTAATGGTACTTCGGTTACAATTGCCCAATAAGGTTTATCTTGAGATAATTGATTGCTATCATCAATAATTTCAGCGATACTAACTTCTGTAAATACTTGAGCAAGCTTTGCTTCGCAAATAGCATTTTCAATTTCCCGTAACTGCTCTAGTGTACTTCCTTGAGGGAAAATAGCTATTCTAGTCTCCCCTTCAGATGTAGGACGAATACCATGTAAAATACCACCGTTTATTACCCAATTGTTATGAGTTTCACTGTCATAACTCAAAGTAAAATAATTTCTAGGTTCCCCTGCAGCACCTCCCAAAAAAGCTTGTATTAAATCATCTGGTGTTGCTTCTATTTGGGGTGATTGCTCTTTAACTTTACCAGTTATCAAAGCATTAATATCTTGAACTAAATTTGCATAGGATAAACTACCATTAGTACGCTGTAGAGCTTCAGTTAAAAAGTAAGAAAAAGCACCACGACGTTGACCATTTGAGCCTGTATGCTCTTTCGCAGTTTGAATGTCGCGACAAGCAGCAATTGCTAGGTGTCTGGGTCGCTGATAACTATCGCTTAAGCGGTAACGCACCCATTCTTGGGGAAAAAGAAAGTCTTTTAAATCTCTTACCTTTCCATCCGGATTGATTTGACGTTCCACAACTTCTGGGTCTCTTGTCGCAGTACCAGAGTGACAAGAATCCAAAATAATGAGGATGTGGGGGTTCTTTTTTGCTACTTGCTCGATTAAATAGCTTAATTCCTTATCTGCTAAGTCTTGACCTTCTGATGTCCGGCTGTCATAGCAAACTAAAGTTTCAATTTTACCATCTCGTTCTTGGTTCCGAAAATCCTCTGGTGCTGTTTCGTAGGAACCATGACCCGAATAATAAAACAATACAACATCTTCGCTGTCAGCTTGGCATAGATGTTGCCGAAAGCCGTCGATCACCCCTTGACGTGTTGCTAAATCATTAGTTAACTTCCAATTAACTAATTCCCATCTTTCATCAGTAGCTATTCGCTGACGTAAGTATGTTTCTATTGCTTCAATGTCATTGACGCAACCCTGTAGCGAACTCACTCCTCTTGATTGAGGATGATAAGTATCAATACCAACAAGTAAGGCATAAATTTTGTGAGTCATTCGTCTTCTCCTAGCTGAATGGGCTGCAAAGAAACAGTATCCATAGCAAAGCTACAAATGGACAAGATCCGATTCCGGACAAATATTATCAATCTAACCGGAATTTCTGGATGGATAGCACTCAACAAAATTCCCTTACCAACGACTCCAAAAGATTTAGGTTAAATACTTATGATATACAGCAGTTTTCAATTGAATCAACCACATTGTAAGGGCGCGGAGTAAGGGCGCGGAAACCGCGCCCCTACGGTTTATTGTGGTCTACGCGATCGTGGTGCTGTAAACCCTTACACAGGCGCTTGCGAGAGGATTTGGGGTGAGGGCTGCAATTAGTATACCACAATAAGACCGTAGGGGCGCGGAAACCGCGCCCTAACCGCGCCCTAACAATGCGGTCAATCTGTGATAGATAGAAGATGATGCCGTACTCTCAGCCGAAGAAGCACCCTACAAGCTTAAAGTTTTTGATCCACCGTTACCATTAGCAATTAGCAATTAGCAATTAGCAATTAGCAATTAGCAATTAGCAATTAGCAATTACCAATTACCCACTCCCTTCAATAACGCCGCACATTCAAACAACACCACTCTTTCCGTCGCCACAAAGTAGCCACCACCCAGCCATTTTTCTCTAACGCATCAGCAACGGCTTTGGATTGCTCAAGTAAAATGCCACTGAAGATACCCCAAGTGTTTGGTTTAGCGATCGCACTCATTCCTGGAACTAAGTCAATAATTACGTCAGCCAAAATATTGCAGACAATCCCATCCACTTCTTGAACCAGTTGTGTCAAAACATCTACACTTCCCTCCCTGGTCACCAAGCATTCTGGGCTAATCCCATTCAGTGTAATATTTTCGCCTGTCGATCGCACTGCCAAGGGGTCAGTATCTACTGCATAAACTTTCTTTGCTCCCAGTAGCAATGCCCCAATAGAAAGGATACCACTTCCACAGCCAATATCCGCAATAACCGCATCACCGCTAGCTTTTTCTTGACTAATAAACGGCATATTTATCATATCAAGACGCATTTCCAACGATTCCAAGCACAACTGGGTTGTTGCATGATTTCCTGTGCCAAATGCTACACCTGGGTCAAGGCGGAGAATCAGACGGTCGGTATTTTCTGGTACTGGTAGCCATGCGGGATTGATCAGGAAGCGATCGCCAATTTCCTGCGGTTGCCAGTGTTGTTTCCAGCTACTTGCCCAATCTTGCTCGTCAATCAACTGCCAATGGGTTACAGGCACAGCAAGTCCTAAACAAAGGGCGTCTTGACGTAGCCATAGCGACAAAGCTGCCAAATCTAGTAGCTGCGCTTGGAATTGCGGCAAGTAACTCCTGACCAAACAATAATTTCCTTTTCTTTCAGTGGCTGTTCCACGACAGCCAAAATTTTCCAGTCGCCAAAAGATCGAATCTTCTAGGTCTGGCTCACACAGAATTTGTAGTTCCCACCAGGTGTTTGCCATAAATAATTAAAAATTAAAAATTAAAAATTAAAAATGAGAAATAAGTTTTTAATTTTTAATTTTTAATTTTTCATTTTACAGAGTTACCGTATACGCATCCCGAATTCCGGGCACTTTGATGATTTCATCTAAAATGCCATCAGGTAAGGGGTCATCCAGGTTAAGAGCCATGACTGCATCACCACGGACAATTTTGCGTCCTACCTGCATACTGGCAATATTGACATTAAAACTGCCAAGTAGGGAACCGAGTTTGCCGATGATCCCCGGCATATCGCGGTGCAGAGTGACCAGCATATGGTGGCTAGGGGGAACGTTAATTGGAAAACCATCAATGTTTGTCAGGTAGATTTCCCTGTCACCCAACAAAGCGCCAGTCACAGAATGAGTACCCAAAGTACCTGTGGCTTCCAGATGCAGTGAGCCTGCATAGTCTCTCTCTGCGGCATCTCGTGTTTCAATCACGCGAATTCCCCGTTCCTTTGCCTCTATGCTGGCATTTACGTAATTTACCCGTTCCCGGAGAGCTTGGTAAAGTAACCCTTTCAAGGCGGCTACCACTATAGGCTGGCTCTTGTTTGTTGCCAGTTCGCCTTGTAGGCGGACGTTAAGCAACTCCACTCGTCCGCCCGCCAACTGTCCTACCAAGTTGCCCAAGGTTTCTGCCAGTTGCATGTAGGGTTTGAGTGTTGCTAACACATCGGGACCGAGTCCGGGAATGTTAACCGCTGAACGCGCTGGTAGTCCTAATAGCACATCCCGAATTTGCTCAGCAACATCAATCGCGACATTTACTTGGGCTTCTGTAGTCGATGCTCCCAAGTGGGGAGTGAGGATAATTTCTTTGCCGATTGACTTTAAGGGAGAATCATCGCCCAGTGGTTCTGACTCGTACACATCTAATGCCGCACCTGCGATTTGACCTTGCTTGATGGCGATCGCCAAAGCTTCTTCGTCAATAATCCCACCGCGTGCGCAGTTGATAATCCGGACGTTAGGTTTCATCTTTGCCAACATCTGGGCATTGATGATGTGGGTAGTTTCCGGAGTTTTGGGTATGTGTAGTGTGATGTAGTCTGCTTGCTGCACCAGCAAATCCAGATCCACCAATTGACAGCCCAGTTGTTCTGCCCTGTCTGCGGAAATGAAGGGATCGAAAGCTAGTAGTTTCATGCCCATTGCCTTGGCAACATTAGCAACATGAGCGCCAATTTTACCTAAGCCCACAATACCCAAAGTTTTTTTGTAAACTTCGGAACCAACAAAGGTTTTGCGATCCCACTCACCACGTTTCACTGAAGCGTTGGCATCAGGGATGTGGCGAGACAAAGCCATGATCATGGCGAGTGCGTGTTCGGCAGCGGCGATGGTGTTTCCCTCTGGAGAATTGACGACCACAATGCCTTTGCGTGTAGCAACGGGAACATCCACATTATCTACACCCACACCAGCGCGACCAATGATTTTTAGCTGCGTACCAGCTTCAATGATTTCTTTAGTCACTTGAGTGCCAGAACGAATCATCAGTGCATCGTAGTCACCGATGATTTGTACCAGTTCGTCTGGTTTTAGACCGATTCTGATATCAACAGCAGCAACTTGGGAAAGAATGTCAATCCCTACTTGGTCAATTGGATCGGAGACAAGAACCTTAGACATGATTGCTTATTTTAAAGCTAGTGGTATTCCTGAAGATAGATTTTCCAGTTTAGACTTAAGCGTTGGCAATTCAGCATGAAGGAATGATGAGTTTTCAGATCCGGTAAGTGATTGGCGCATCTTGATGCGATCGCTACTCTTACTCCTTCCAAAAAGGCTTTGCCTCAGTCGAACGCTGCGTGGATGCGTGACGCCCGGACTTTTGGTCATGGTATAAGAGGGTCAGTTGTCAAGACTATGTAGCGCTTCCTCCTATATTTGAACATAATGACTTTTTTCGCCACTTACTCGGTAATATAAACCATCAATAGCGCCAAAACACATATCTAAAATCTATATATTTATGAAAATTTCTGAGATTTGATCTGCTTCCTAGTAATGCACAAAAGTGTTCCGCATGTAAATGCTCAAAGGTTTACAAACTTATCGGGACCAGTTCAGGCAGTTGCGATGAACTGCAAACCACTCCAAGCATGAAAATATATCTCTCCTTTTAAGAGGGAACTCTTAACAGGGAACTCTTAACAGGGAAATCCCCTTGACGCATACCATGGGGATTTAAAGCGGACGCCTTTTTTCTTGCGCTATGCGTCTCGAAAAAAATCTTTTTATTTTTTTCATAAATAAATTATGGTGCAAGTACCCTTGATCTTCTCACTCGGGGAGACGCTGCGCGAACGGCGGCTCATTCTTTTCTGTTCACTGGTTCGAGTTAAGAGTTCCCTATTCCCGCTCCCGTTGCGGGCTTGGTCACGCTTTGCCTGTTGCTTTAATTGTACTGTTAAGGTTCTACAATCACGGGTGTCCCTATGGTCACCATTTTATAGAGATTACGGGCATCCTCGTTATACATCCGAACACAGCCATGAGAAATTGACAGCCCTACAGTCCTTCTGTCGGGAGTACCATGAAATCCGATGTAGTCTTTGCCATCAGTCCAAAACGCAATCCAGCGTTCTCCTAAAGGATTATTTTTGCCTGGGAGAACAACTTCTCCTGTTTTGAAATTTGTCCAACCTGGGTTTTTCAACATTTCAATAACCTTGAAGTTGCCCGTTGGTGTTTCCCACCCCGTTTTACCAACCGCAACTAGGTAGCTGGCGATTAAGCTGTTGCCCTGATAGATATAGACCCGCCGTTGCTTTAGCTTGAGTACTAAACGGATCTCTTGCCTAGAAGCGTTTGGAAGAGTTCGCTGTATGAGACGACGGAGGAGATCTTGCCTAGAAACGTTGGCAAGAGTTGGCTGTACTTGATGAAAGTTTGGCTGAGCAACAGTTATCTGGGCATGAGCATGTGATTGAAGCAGGAAAAACAGTGCGATTGTACCCTGAGAAATCTTGAAAGCACTCCGAAAATATACACTACTACTCATCATCTTATTCTGCATTCACTATCAAGTTTAGAGGTAAGTAGGTGGGCGCAAATAAACAGATTGGAAAGAAATAAAAAGATTTGTTTCGAGACACTTTTAAGACTCATTGGCAACGCGGTAGATGGATGCGTATGTTCTTTAACGCCTTGTTTGCCTATCCGCATGAAGTAGCCCCGATTCGGAACACAAATGCTCCTTGCGAGGGCTACGCAGTTAGGTTTCAAGGGCGAAGATATAGCGCTTTTCGTGGCAATCGGGTACAGCCTTTCTCTTGTGGGATGGGCATCCTTGCCCGTCCATGGAAAGGGTGGGCAAGGATGCCTATCCCACAAGATATGTACCTTACCAATACCGGAACCGCGATCAGTAGAGTTTTACCCTCGTCCTCTAGGGAAATTATTGTGACTTGGTGAAGTGCTTGGCTCTTGTTGACTTGGCGACTGTTCTTGAGTGTTTTGCTCTTGTTGACGACGGCGCCGTGGTGCAGTATCTGGCTCTTGTTGACTTGGCGACTGTTCTTGAGTGTTTTGCTCTTGTTGACGACGGCGC
>CAXTSI010000179.1:0-15538 GCA_964246695.1 uncultured bacterium | reverse complement strand
GCCCACCAGAACCTGGATGTGGTGGGCAGTGCCCACCCTACTTAAACACTTGATAAATATCAGTATTTCTGCGTAAGTTATAATTCAAAAATTCAATATCTCTTAATCTAATATAAGAAATATTTTTACCATTTTAACTACTGAAAAAGCTATCACTGGAAGTGTAATATTTAGTCTCAAAGAAATGATTATGAAAAAGATTTTGATATTTCTTGTAACTACAGCGACCATACTAACTGCATCAACTGCCGCAATGGCTGATTCATTTGTAGGTAACGGTTCAGGTGGCAATGACAGAGGTGATTACAGCTATGAACTTTGGCTAACCACAGCTAATACTGGGTACTATCTGAAAATATGGAAGCTTGAATCCTACAAAAAAGGAGAACCGTCATGGACATACAGCTTTGAGTCTAGCAGGAAGGCACTTGATTACTTCGATTGCAATTATACTAGAAAATCTGCGCCTGACTGTCCTAAATAAGTACTAATTCGTAATTCGTAATTCGTAATTGAGCGCTACTAGCAACTAGACTGCCCGCAACGCGATTCATTTATGAAGAAAGATTAATACGTAGTATCTTTTTTTATGACAAACCCACTTAAGCGTGGGGTAATAATTACGAATTATTCTGACGCACTGCTCAGTTTTGCTGCGTCACGGCATTTTTCAGGTCATGCGATATTATACTGCGAACGGTTCAAAACTTCACTTAATATGGAACCCCTCTCCAAACCTCTCCCCGATGCGGGGAGAGGCTTAAGAACCGGATGCGCGAATGTTAAATAAGTATAGTTTTCAGCCGTTTTTAGTATATCAGCGATTAGTACTCATTTTACTATGTCAAGCAAAGTATAGCATTCCTAAATCATTCGTGAGATCAAGAAACCCGGTATCTCCAAGATACCGGGTTTCTGAGGCTTAGTATTTTCTCACAAATCAAATAGGATTGCTATATTCAGCAATTGATAAAAATCGATACAAATTGTTGTAAAGAGCAAAAAGCCTTAGTTTTAGATGATTGAGTCACAAGTTAGTGATTAATTTGTATTGCCAGCAGACATTTTTCCCCCCGATCTGTATTCAATTCCTTTCTATAAATTAGTAAACTAAAATACAATCTAAAATTGCTTTTTACTGTAGCATCGAGGGGGATCATGAGTCGTCCAATAATTCTTGGTATTGTAGGTGACAGCGCCGCTGGTAAAACAACACTAACTAAGGGGATTGCTCAGGTACTTGGACCTGAGAATGTCACGGTGATATGTACAGATGATTATCACCGATACGATCGCAAACAACGTGCCGAGATTGGCATCACTGCCATCCACCCCGACTGTAACTATTTAGATATCATGCAGCAGCACCTGTCGCTGCTACGGATCGGAGAGCCAATTCTTAAGCCAATTTACAGCCACAAAACCGGCACATTTGAGCCGCCAGTATACATCAAGCCAAATAAATTTGTGATTGCTGAGGGATTACTTGGTTATTCAACCCTCACGGCCCGGGATTCCTACGATGTGAAAGTTTACCTTGCACCCCCCGAATCACTACGCGCTCAGTGGAAAGTCAACCGGGATACACAAAAGCGGGGTTACACTGAACAACAGGTGCTAGAGGAACTCAAAAAACGTGAACCAGACTCAGAACAGTTTATCCGTCCCCAGCGGCAATGGTCAGATATAGTAGTGAGTTTCTACCCACACATGAACGATGAAGAGCAAACCAATGGACACTTGAATGTTCGTCTGGTGCTGCGTCCCACAATTCCCCACCCAGATTTTACCCAAATTATCAATGGTAATGGCAATTTCACTTCAGCAATCCGCTTGGGATTAGACCGAGATATGAGTAAACCAGTTGATGTGTTAGAAGTAGATGGTCATGCCACTTTAGAACAGGTCAATAAGTTAGAGCAGATTATTTGTTCTGATATGCCCTACTTACGAAATATATGCGATCGCGAAACTAATCCAGAGTTGGGCAAAATTGCTGGTACAACTGGAGAAACACTCCAGAGTTACCCCCTCGCCCTCACCCAGCTCCTCATTACTTACCATATGCTCAAGGCAACGCAAATCCATCAAGTAGGTGAAGCTAACGAGGTAGAAAAATTGGTAAAACTTTAATAAAGATTAATCATTCTATCACATAAGCCGAAATTTTTAGAGGCTACAGGGGATAACTAAAGATAGATACACCTATCATCCATATTCCCTGAACTTGCCTATGACTTACTGTCTTAGAATTGCCGATATCCCCACAAATGAGCGTCCGCGTGAGCGATTATTAACTTATGGTCCCAAGATTTTAGCTACAGCTGAGTTAATTGCAATTTTACTAGCCACTGGTCAAGGACCAGGAAAACTGTCTGCAGTGGGTTTGGGACAATATCTGTTGCAGGAATTGGGTAAACACCAGCGCGAACCCTTGACAGTTCTGCGAGATGTAAACGCTGTTGAGTTAATGCAAATTCCTGGTATTGGTCCAGCAAAGGCAACAACTATTCTAGCGGCGATTGAATTGGGCAAACGAGCATTTCAATCACGTCCAGGAGAAAGTACAGTAATTGATAGCCCAGCGGCTGGAGCTGCTGCTCTCAGTCAAGATTTAATGTGGCAAAATCAAGAACGGTTTGCCGTGGTTTTGTTAGATGTGAAAAATCGCTTGCTCGGAACACAAGTGATTACCATTGGTACAGCTACCGAAACCTTAGCACCTCCCCGTGAGATTTTTCGAGAAGTGATTCGTCAAGGAGCAACGCGGTTAATAGTAGCACACAACCATCCTTCTGGAAACGTTGAACCCAGCAATGCAGATATCGAATTAACTCGTCAGTTGTTAGCTGGAGCGCAGTTACTTGGCATTCCTATACTAGATCATCTGATTTTAGGTGATGGGAATTATCAAAGTCTGCGGGAAATTACAACTTTGTGGGAGGAGTATCCACAGGGAGATTAATCGAGAGTAGGGATAACAGGCATCTACCACTATCTCAATTTATGATTAGAGAACTAGCCGCAAAACTCATACCTTTACGTAAAGATTAGATGAAGTTATTTTTAGTATTATTACTGATTACCTTTAAAATTAGGTTATTTAAGATGTAGCGTATTGCGTACTATATTAAACCAGGGTTTTAAAATGAATGAAAGAATACTTCGTATTATTACCTGTGTTATAGGAATTGGCTGTATTAGAGCTTGCACTGCTGCACCACACCAACAAATCAGTACATACGAATATGATTACCCTAGTCCTTATGAACAATTGGGAGAGGCACAGCAAGAAAGAGCACGTCAGGAAATGTCAATTATTGATAATAACAGAGATCTGTAGCTAATCCTAAGTAAATACATTTTATATAGCAGTCCTAAATGATTCGTGAAAGGAGAGAAACCCGGTTTCTTAAAGAAACCGGGTTTCTGAGGCTTGAGATTTTCACAAATGATTTAGGATTGCTATAGCAGTTCTCAAATGTCTTTATAAAATATGAATTTTAAAAGACTATTAAGCATGACAGGATCACTGATATTTAAAACTAAGCTAAGAATCGACGAGGAGAGTATTGTTTTCTAGGAGTTCCCCGTTCCCTCTTCCCTTTTTTATGTAGCGTTCTGCTTAATATATCTTAATATTTGCAGAAACTCTAGTGCTATAAAATAGCATGGCGTTGTAAATTAAAAAGCAATTTTAAGCAGACTCAGAGAAGTAGGTAAAAAGCCTATTGAATCAGGAGTCACGGGCGATTAGCACAGTGGTAGCGCACGTCCTTCACACGGACGGGGTCACTGGTTCAAATCCAGTATCGCCCATAAGCTGGAAACCTATATAAGGCGGCAAACTCAAAGTTAAAATCATATACTAAAAAGGTCTTCTGAGCTTAACAATCTCATTTGAAGCCAATGACTGAGCAACGTGATACTGATTCTCAACAGTTCAGTGAACCGACTGATGGTGTGACCAAAGGGGCAGTCGATGATTCCAAGACAAACCGGATTGTCTCTGTCTGGAACAAGGCAACAGCACGGTTGATGCCACTCCTACCCGTAGATCAAGTGGCACAGAAGGTTGTTAAATGGTTTAGCGTCAGCGAAACTCAGGTCGCAGAGATTTTGGAGACAGTTCGAGCCGAACTGCCAACCACAGAAGCCCTCCTGATTGGTAAGCCTCAAGCTGGAAAAAGTTCAATTGTGCGGGGACTGACAGGAGTTTCGGCTGAGATTGTTGGTCAGGGATATCGTCCCCACACACAACACACCGAACGCTACGCTTATCCGAACAGCGATCTGCCGTTGCTTATTTTTACAGATACGGTGGGACTGGGAGATGTAAACAAGGATACTGAGGCAATTATTCAGGAACTGGTTGGAGATCTACAACAGGAGAGTCGCAGCGCCAGAGTCCTGATTCTGACTGTGAAAATCAATGATTTCGCCACCGACACCCTGCGACAAATTGCTCAGCAACTGCGTCAGAAATATCCAAACATTCCTTGTCTGCTGGCTGTTACCTGCTTGCATGAGGTTTATCCTCCCGCTACAGCTGACCATCCAGCCTATCCACCAGACTATGAGGAGGTCAATCGAGCATTTGCCGCGATGCAGCAAGCTTTTACAGGACTGTGCGATCGCGCTGTACTGATTGACTTCACCCTAGAAGAAGACGGCTACACTCCAGTATTTTATGGCTTAGAGGTCTTTAGAAATTCCTTGGCAGACCTACTTCCAGAAGCTGAAGCCCGAGCAATTTATCAGTTATTAGATGGAGAAACAGGCAAGCAGATTGGCAACCTCTACCGGGATGCCGGACGCCATTACATGCTAGCATTTTCCATCATGGCAGCCACGATTGAAGCTGTGCCACTGCCATTTGCCAGCATGCCCGTGCTGACTGCCTTGCAAGTCTCAATGGTGGGTTTGCTGGGTAAATTGTATGGGCAGACGCTGACTAGATCGCAGGCTGGGGGTGTTGTCAGTGCGATCGCAGGTGGCTTTCTAGCACAGGCAGTTGGACGGGAGTTAATCAAATTCCTACCCGGCTTCGGCAGTGTAATTGCTGCTTCTTGGGCAGCCGCCTACACTTGGGCGCTGGGGGAAGGTGCTTGCGTTTACTTCGGTGACTTAATGGGGGGTAAGAAACCCGATCCTCAGAAAATTCAGTTAGTGATGCAAGAAGCGTTTCAGGTAGGGAAAGAACGGTTTAAGGAAATCAAACGGTAACAACACATCCGCCCCCGTTGCATTTGAGTAACAGTAGCACGCGCTTGAACCAGTTGTCCGGTGCAGCGCTTCGGTTAGACGATGCAAGTTTATCAATTGACAATTCGAGGCGCAGTAACTACAATGTAATTACTTATTCTGGCAACGGTACTCTGCTATGAGTCCAGTCATTAGGACGCGACTTGTTAAAGTTGGTAACTCTCAGGGCATTCGGATTCCTAAACCTCTGCTGGAGCAAAGTGGTATTGATGTAGAGGTTGAAATTGAAGTGCATGACAATTATTTAATTGTGCGTCCAGCACCGCGATCGCGGGTTGGATGGGATGAAGCCTTCGCTGCAATGGCAGAACGGCATGATGATGTTCTGCTTGAGGATGGAAGCATGACTCTTTGGGATCAAGCGGAATGGGAATGGTAGTTCAACGGTTCGATGTTTTCCTTGTTAACCTTGATCCAACAGTAGGAAGTGAGATTCAGAAGACAAGACCCTGCGTCGTGATTTCACCTGATGAGATGAATCGCCATATTATGACCGTCATCGTTGCGCCCATGACAACGAAAGGTCAACCATATCCCACACGAGTAGCTTGCCAGTTTCAAGGCAAAGATGGGCAAATTGTTCTCGATCAGATCCGGACTGTTGACAAAACTCGATTGGTCCAACGGCTGGGTCAGATCAGTCTGGATGAGCAGAAGGTAGTCCTCGATACCTTAGCTGAAATGTTTTCTGAGTAAGTTTATGCCTCCTACGCTCTCAAATCCAGAGATTTCACTTAGTCTGAAAAATATTTTGTACCATTTTTTTATCTGCACTCGCAGCCGCTTTATCCAACTCTGTAATCTCGCTCTTGTTTAATTGCCAACCCAAAGCACCAATATTCTCCCTCGCCTGTTCCACAGTCTTTGCTCCCGGAATGGGAATACTTCCTTTACAGATGCACCAGTTAATTGCTACCTGTGACATGGTCTTGTTTCTTGATTGTGCCACCTCTTGTAAACATGCCAAAAGCGATCGCACTCCTGGCAATAGCTGCCTAAAAAGTAGACCTCGGATGCCTTTGGGAAAAGGACCTTTCTCGGAGTATTTTCCTGTTAACAAACCCAATGCCAGTGGGCTATAGGCAATTAGTTTTATCCCCAGATCGTCACAAACCTCTTTGATCCCCAGTTGGGTAACAGGATATGTGGACAATAGTGAGTACTGAACTTGCAGGGTAGCAATGGGAACTCCTCGCTCAGCAAATTTTTGATGCACGCGTTTGAGCCGTTTAGATCCATAATTGGATAAACCCACTCCTTTGACTAGTCCTTGATCGTAGAGATCGGCAAGACCATCCAACAGCCGTCCCTCCTGCCAAGGAGCGTAGTTTGCTGTTGACCAGTGCATCTGCACCAAATCTACGTTTCTTCCCAGACGCTGGGCAGAGGACTTGCAAGCCGACACCATTGATTGTCGTGTCAATCTCCAGGGATAAGCAGCAAGCTTTGTGGCAATACAAATATCTTCTTTACCTGAACCCTGATATTCTCTATAGAATCGCCCTAAGAGTAACTCACTTCGCCCATTCAATCTCCCAGTTCCGTAAGAATCGCCGGTATCAAATAAGGTCACGCCGTTGCTAACACAAAGGTTAAAAACGGCTTGTAACTGGTCATCCATACTTTCGTCGTATCCCCAGAGCAATCGGTTGCCCCATGCCCATGTTCCGCAGCCCATTGTTGGGAGGGAGAGTTTTTGGCTAGTTTGCATCTTTGCTCTCTATGTAGATTTCCTAAATTCTCTGATAAAACAATAAGGTTCAGTTAAGATTATTTACTGAATGATTTAGGGTAAGGGCGCGGTTTCCGCGCCCCTACGGTTATATTGTGGTCTACCCTTTGTGCTAAACCTTGTCCTTCGCTGGCGGCACTATGCCAAACTTGTTTAGACCTTTATCAAGTAACCTGAGTAGTTTAAAGTCCTCCTCTGGCAAGGGGTAATTGCTACTGCTGAATAAACCCGCATTGACAGCAGGGTGCTTTTCGAGGAAGGAGAATGCTTGTCGAAACTGCTGCGGATCTGCTTCTATCGGAGAATCAAAGTGGCAGGGAATAATCCGGTGGAAGTCCCAACTTGCCACCCGATTAGCCCAGTTGATGGTTTCTCTCGGTGTCCGGTTGAGAATGAGAGTTTGTAAAATCGGTGCTACAAACAGACGACCATCTCCTCGCAGTGCATCGAATGACTGCTTCCACTCTGAGTTCCATTTGAAAGGAAATAACCCGAAGTAAGCTTTTTTTGAGCGATCCGGCGCTTTCACGGCATTGCGAAATACTTCACCCCATCCACGTACTTCCAGTACGCTCGGTTGGAAGTATAAAGTAAACAGCGAGATGCGCTGCTAACCTTTACGGCGGTTTGCCTGATTATCTGCGACAACGTCAGATGCATTATCCTTGGCATGAAACAGCAAGGGGTATGGATCTAATTGGACGATCGCCGGTGGTGCTTCTGGTACGGAAACCACTGAGTCTGTCACCAGAAGGGTGTGCGATCGCTTGTGGAAGAATGCAACTTCTGCAAACTTACCTGGTCCCAACTCGATTGGACCCAGGATCGCATAGTCAAACTGATTAGCAAAGGGGGTTCTGCTGCTATCTTCTGGTAGTAATGAAGTGCGTTTGGGGGGCAAACCAAGCCAGCCGAGAGGAAGATTTAGCGGGAAACTCCACTGACTCGGAGCAACAAAGACCTGTGCGTTGGGAAAGCATCTGGCAAAGGGACCAACGAAGACCTTGTGTTCTAGCCCGGAAATAGTTGGCAGAATAATGTACTTCACATCCCCGTGTTCTGCCACCAATTCATTCACAAGCCGGATACACTCTGGGGTCGGTGCAACGGGAGCATAAACGAGGAAACCGCCTTCATCTAGTTTAACCACAGTCATGCGAATGGGGACTACAACGTAGAAGATGCCTTGAATCTGGTCAAAAGTCCAGATTGTATCTTTAAGCACTTCTTTGCGAATTGTCTGCCGTCTGCCGAATGGGTAGAGTGGCAAAGTGAACCAGAAAGACCATGAAAAGTCTCTGGGATGAATTTGTTGTTCTTGCGTTTCCGGCGCGTTCATCATCAGCTTATTATACCAGGTTCAAGTCCCCTTAAAAAGGGGAGCCACCCCCGTGCTTCGGTTCCCGACCTTGTGGGGAGTGGCGTGGGCTAGTTCCGATCCTCGCCTTAACTGAACCGTATTGGGATATATTGCTACCAAACAACCTCCTCCGGCTTTACCCAGATAGCCTTTTTGTAAACATTAAGGAACAAATAACAAATATTCCTGCGTCTATCTTCACATCTGCCTCTTGAAAATATGCTTCATATTCATCCCAACTAGTTTATATTTGGGATAATATACTCTTTTGTACTGAGTCGCTAGTGATTAGTTATTTTTCTTTTAACTAATCACTATAGGCTAAAATAACTGTTGACTAATAACTAATTTTTCACTCTTACTATGAAAACCATCTGGAAAAATTATCTTACCACCAAACAACCACAGTTTTTTACTGCCTTGATATTAACTGGCATTTTGTCTATTGGTAGCTTGTTAACACTACTAAAAAGCGCAACAGCAGCCCCGACCAACTTGTTAAGAGAAACAGCCAATGAAGTCCTAGAAGGAAGTATTAGCACCTCCCGCTTACTGGATGTTGACCAAACCCAGGTTTATCATCCTAATGGAAATTCCGTACTCAAGCTGAATCAAAAGGCAAGGGCGATCGGTGAAAACAATTTGCTCGTCACTGATAACAGCAAAATTAACCCTGTACCCATTCCCAAAAGTGAGTTACCCCCACCTTTGGATAGCGGTGTGATTTTTCAGCAAATTTCCAGTGGCGGCTTTACTGGTAGAACCTACAAAACTGTTTTACTAGATGACGGACGCTTGATTCGTGTTCGTATTGGCGACGCTAATGATTCTGAACGCAGTGTCCGTCGCATTTCTCAAAGGCAACTGCGACGGTTTGAGCAATTGCTAGAAGAAAATAATAGTGAATTCAATAATCTGAGATACCCACCATCCAGCGGCGCTGCTGATTACATCACTTACACTTTGACAAGCCGCGACGGTACAGTTGAGTATAACGATATCTCTCAAAGTAGTCTGCCTGAGAATTTACAGGTAGTTGTCCTCGCTTGGAATCGGATTAGCAATACTCAATAGACATCTGGTGAAAAACAATGTATACTGCGAACGGTTCAAAACTTCACTTAATATGGAACCCCTCTCCAAACCTCTCCCCGATGCGGGGAGAGGCTTAAGAACCGGATGCGCGAATGTTAAATAAGTATAGTTTTCAGCCGTTTTTAGTATATGAACGCGCGGCGTTCTACAAGGGTTGTAGACAACGCATAATTAATTTTCACTCCATGTCTAATAGAAGACTGACTTTTCAACAATATTATCACCTGGGTGTGCAAAAGCTTAAGCAAGGCAACTTCAGCGGAGTTAGTAATCACCGACTTTAACTCCGCAATCAGTATCAATCCTAACCTAGGTGATGCTAACGCCAACCGGGGACTTGCCCAATATGCGCGATCGAGATCAGCGCAATACAGTCGCGGAACTTGATTGTAATTTAACCCACCATAATTTGACATCAGTGGCTGTAGAAAGTTTAGCCAAAATTTTGTTTTATTTTATACAGATTAAATTAATAAAAGAATCTGAAAAACTGTTATTATTCCTGATGAAAACTCACTTGACCTGTAACAGTTAATCAGTTAATCTTAGCAGTCAGTAACGTTATTCTTTAGAAGTCGGTCAGTAACCCCGGTCTGAAGACACGGGGCTTGTAGCAAGTCTAGAAGTCCCAAATCCTAAGCCACACTAGCTGACCCGCTTAAGTACCCTGAGTACTACGTTATCGGTAAGTGTTTAAGTTCCTACCTTGAGATGCGACGCCAGTTTCAAGCACTAGAACTGGGTGATTAACCAGGTTTATATAGGGTTAACACCAGTGTCACCCAGATAGTACCGTCCGATAACATTAGCTAGGCGAACATTACTCCCGCAAGGGAAGGCTCCGACGCTCGTTCCTCGCTAACGCTGCGCTATCGGAGCAAAACCATTATGCGTACAGGTGAGTCCAGTCCTGTTCGCGTTAGCGAAGCGTTAGCGACGTTAGCGAAGCGGTAGCGAGGGACGAGCGTCAGGAGCGTCAGCGTCTCCCCTTGGGAGAAGGAGGGTTTCCCTCCGCAGGGAACTGGCGCTCCCGTTGGGGTGAAAAATTCGAGGCGGTAACTGTCCCGTCGAAAGTACGATCACATTGGTACACCGAGTTAAGTAACCCCAAGGCGGTAATGGAAGACCGAATACAAAGCCGTCCTAGAAGGACGGGGTTTCTAACCATTAATTTCGATGAATAAAAAATTAAAACTTGCTTTACTTGCCAGCCCGACAATTTTTACCTCTCTCATGTCTATGGTGGGAGTGGTTAATCCAGCACACGCAGCCTCACCAGTGATCCGCATGAAAGACGGTCAAGCGTGCGTACGTCATCCACATGTTAGTTACAACAAGTTTGTGTGTATACGGGGTACACAGACAAATCAAGCTTCTCACTCCACCCCGACATCTCAGGTCAATTCGGCACAGCCATCTGACAAAAATATTGCCATGCTTGACTTTACAGAAGCAGAAAGCAATAAAGCGATCGCTGTATTTGGCTGTGACTGCCCATATTGTATGAATGCTTTACGTGCGCTGCAAAATCAGGCTCCCATGGTATACTAAGCGCGATTAAGGTAGCTCAATAGGTACTAAATCTTGCCAAGAAAAATTCTGAATTTGAGACGCAAGTCACGGTGGCTGAGTCTGATACTGATGGCGATTCTGAGCTTTTACCTAATTGTTAGCTCAGACGCACCAGCTTATGCTATGCATATTATGGAAGGCTTTTTACCTGTGGGTTGGGCAGTTTTTTGGTGGGTAGTGTCCTTACCATTTATGATTTTGGGACTGCGATCGCTACAGCAAATTACCAAAACCAACCCGGAACTGAAACTACTGCTGGCATTAGCTGGTGCTTTTACCTTTGTGCTGTCGGCATTGAAAATCCCTTCCGTTACAGGTAGTTGTTCTCACCCAACAGGCACAGGGTTAGGGGCGGTGCTATTTGGTCCTTTGGCAATGTCGGTTTTGGGTAGCTTGGTGCTGTTATTTCAAGCTTTGTTACTAGCGCATGGCGGCTTGACGACATTGGGAGCGAATGCTTTTTCCATGGCGATCGCTGGACCATTTGCAGCTTACTGGATATATAATCTCACCATCCGCCTCAGTGGTCAACAAAGAATAGCCATATTTTTAGCAGCAGCAATAGCAGATTTACTGACATACATTATTACTTCTATCCAACTCGCCCTTGCTTTTCCTGCACCATCTGGTGGATTTTTGGCTTCATTTACCAAATTTGCCGGAATTTTTGCCATTACTCAAGTTCCCTTGGCAATTAGTGAAGGATTACTAACTGTGCTGGTTTGGAACTGGCTACAATCCTATAATCCTCAAGAATTAGAACTTTTGCAATTAATCAAGCGAGGGCGTCGAAGTCATGAATCACTCGAATAAAGGATTGAGTAACTGGCTGTTGGTGGTGGCAGTTATAACTTTAGCAGTTGTGCCGTTAATATTTGTGCGTGGTGGTAAATTTGAGGGTTCCGATGACAAAGCTAAAAACGCTATTAGTGAAGTAAAACCCGGATATAAACCCTGGTTTAAGTCACTATTTGAACCGCCCAGTAGTGAAATAGCAAGCTTATTATTTGCTTCTCAAGCGGCTTTAGGTGCTGGAGTTGTTGGTTATGCAATTGGATTGTATAAGGGACGTTCCCAACAGCAAAGACACGATTCCTGATTAACGATTCATGGAAGAAATCGGAATTATTGCTATTATTGAGATATATAGTAATAATTCCGATTTTATGCCTTATATTAGTCCCAAGTCAGCGTCAGAAATAACAGGTTTTCACATGAAGAATGAGCCTACAACTAGACACTTTAGCTTACACTAACCGACTGCGAGGATTGCCACCAGAACATAAACTGATTTTTGCGATCGCCACTCTTGCGATCTCCCTTTCTACTCACCCGCTGGTGCAAATCCTGACAGCGTTGTGGATGAGTGTTTGGACGGTTGTTTATGCCAAAATTCCGGCTGGGATCTATTTGAGATTGTTAACATTCGCTCTTGTTTTTTGCTTAACAAGCCTGCCAGCACTGATCCTCAACGGTGTCTCTGTTGCTGATTTGCCAAGCGTACAACCCGACTCATGGTCAGGACTAACTCTCGGACATTACTATATTTATATTAGTCGCAATGGCACTCAACAGGCGCTGGCAATTTTAACCAGAGCGATCGCTTCTGTTTCTTGCCTGTACTTCCTGATGCTAACAGTTCCATTTACAGAAATTTTACAAACCCTACGCCGCCTCGGAATGCCAGTATTACTCACAGATTTGATGCTGCTGATGTATCGGTTTATTTTTGTTCTGTTAAAAACAGCTGATGACTTTTGGACAGCGCAACAATCTCGTGGCGGCTACCGCACTTTTGCCACAGGGATGAAAAGTTTAGGAATACTCATCGGACAACTACTCAAGCGCACCCTAGAACATTATCATCAGTTCTCTCTAGGACTAGCAGCGCGGGGTTTTGCCGGAGAATTTCGGGTTTGGCATCCCCGACGATATCGCCCATCAAAACGCTATGCTTTGGAAGCACTACTTGGCTGTGTAGTATTAATAGCATTGGAGTGGTGGCAGAATGCAGCAATGGCTACTGGAATTTGAGCAGGTGCATTACACCTACCCTGGTACACAGCAATCAGTTCTCAATGGTTTAACACTAAGAATTCCATTTGGGAAAAAATGCGCCTTAATTGGTCAGAATGGTTGTGGTAAAACAACACTATTTTTGTTAGCTAATGGTTTGTATAAACCTCGTGCCGGGACTGTATCTTGGAAAGGTCAACCATTGCGTTACGAACGTCAGGCGCTGGCTAAATTGCGACAGCAAGTAGGGCTGGTATTTCAAGATCCAGAACAACAATTAGTTGCTTCTACAGTGGAAGAAGATATTTCCTATGGCTTATGTAATTTAGGTTTACCCACAGCAGAAATTCAACAGCGAGTAGAGCAGGCTTTAGTACAATTTGGGCTGACTGAACTAGCAACAAAACCTGTACATCATCTTAGTTTAGGACAAAAAAAGCGAGTTTCCTTAGCAGATGTTATGGTGCTAGAACCCGAACTCTTGTTGCTAGATGAGCCTACCTCATACTTAGATCAGCTACATACTCGGAAGTTGATGGCAAACCTGAAAAAAATTCATGCTGATGGAACCACCTTACTGATGGCAACTCACGATCTCAATTTAGTTGATCGTTGGGCAGAGTGGGTTTTTGTGATGCATAAAGGGCAATTGGTACTAGAAGGTAAACCCCAAGATGTATTTACCCAACGCGATATTTTGGAAGAGTTACAGTTAGGAGTACCACTTGTACATGAGATGTTATTTGGTGAGGGAGCAACTGAGGAGGGAGAGGTTATGGATGCATTACGACAACGGATCTTAGACCTATTCCGTCACTTTTAACCCACATTCCGCACCCTAACTGTCACAATCGTAGATTTTACTGACTTTTAGAAGTGCATAAAGCTATTTTATATACTTCACCTAGTTATATTAACTGAGAGAGGAAAGGTTGAAAGCATAATTTATAGCCGACAAACTAATGCATTTTAAGTAATTACCGATTGTGACACCCCAGGGTGCGGAATGTGGGTTTTAAGGTAAATCACATCTTGCACCAGTTGCAATAACGCTATTTTTGTGCCGAAATGCCTATTTTTGCATTGGTGGGCAGTGCCCACCCTACACGAAAGAGGAGAATGGTGCAAGATATCAGGTAAGGCAGATACGAACTACGAATTATTCGTTTCTCGTTCCCATGCTCTGCATGGGAATGCATTCCGAGAGGCTCTGCCTCCTCTCTTCTTTTCGTAGGAGGCAGAGCCTCCAAGAACAGCGTTACCAGGCAGAGCCTAGTAACGAGAAGTTTCGCCCTCTTTTTGTTTATTTCGCCAATTCTTTGTAATGTTTTGTTCTTTCGTCAATGTAAGCACTATACCGATCTGCTAGTTCTTTGCTAGGAAGCACCAAAATGTTCTCCGCGTTTTGGGTAGCACTGCGAGAAAAGTTAAAACTGCCAGTTATGACAACATCATCGCATACCACAACTTTGTTATGCATAAAATCGTGTTTGCCATCAGGTTTATAGGGCTGAGAGTGTTTACCTACTAAATGACTTGCCACATCTTTGAAGGTTTGAGCAACACCAGCACTATTAGATGACTTCTCCCACTTTTTCAGGATCTGAGACATTTCCGTGCGGTCATAAATGCCACCAAATTCGGAAACTTGCTCAGAGCGCAATGCCTCATCTAGGGCTGCCAGAATATTGTGAGAAGACAGTATCATTGAGGCAACCTTGATCCGACGTTTTGCCAGCCCAATTTCCTGGGCAACGATCTGGTCAATAGTCTGTCCCTCACCAGGAGCAAAGGCTACTTCAACTTCTGTTGAGTCAATATTGACAGTACCGATATCGTTAATACCAGTTGATGCAATGTCGCCATTGACCCACAACTCTTGAAAGTCTGTCTCGTAGAAACTAGCGAGTTCCGGTGAGTCGATGCGAAGAATGTTATTTTCCTGATACGTCCACGCATCATCAGTGAAATTGGCTGAACCTGTCCATACGGCTGCATCTTGTGTATGAACGTCCCGCACAATGTACTTGTTGTGCATCAACTTAGAGCCGGTGATCCCCCGGATTTCTACTTGGCTGTCTTTGAGATTCTGGTTAAGAAAAGTCTCTGTGCCGGTAGGTGCAGGGTCACCCCCAGTTGCCAAAAACAGCTCCATATCCATTACCGCTTCACCCAAGTCACCCTTGGTCTTTGTTGGTTTGCCAGCATAGAAGGCAATTCGGACACGAACTCCTTTGTTTGCACTATCCTGGAGTGCTTTGATAACTGGAGTAGAAAGGGCTTCTTGCTTTAAACGAAAATCGTAGATAGCAATATGCAAGCTAGCTTTAGCAGCAGATATGAACTCGGCTAACTCAGTGGCTACACTCAGCGCTTGTCCATTAGCTCCATCTTTAAGAAAAGTGAGATTGATCGCCATAAATATTAACCTTGAGTAAGAAAAACCAATTACCAATTACCAATTACCAATTACCAATTACCAATTACCAATTACCAAT
>CAXTSI010000178.1:0-15607 GCA_964246695.1 uncultured bacterium | reverse complement strand
AGTGGGGGGAGTGGGGGGAGTAGGGGAGGCAAGAAATGTTAACGTTTCTCAATTGCGCGATCGCTCTTGCTCTCAATTGTGGCAATTGCTTGTCTTAGCTTCACTTGAAGCAGAAAAACGAGGTTGGCATCTCTATCTTGTTGGGGGAGCAGTGCGCGATTTGCTACTAGCTGAAAAAGCCACAGGTAGTTTGATGATTAAAGATATTGACTTGGTGGTTGATGGCTTTCACAAAGCTGCGGATGTTGGTGCTGGCGTAGAATTGGCAAAGGCACTCCAGCAACTTTATCCAAGTGCGCGCTTAGAAATTCATGGAGCTTTTCAAACGGCGGCTTTACTCTGGCATAAAGACCCAGAATTAGAATCTTTATGGGTTGATATTGCTACTGCTAGGACAGAATTCTATCCCTATCCGGCGGCAAATCCAGAAGTTGAGGCTAGTTCTATTCGTCAAGACCTGTACCGTCGCGATTTTACCATTAATGCGATGGCACTGCGGCTCACGCCTCCTCGTCCTGGTGTAGGGGCACAGCATGCTGTGCCCCTACTGGATTTCTTTGGTGGGTTGCTGGATTTACAGGCAAAGCAAATTCGGGTTTTACATGCTAATAGCTTTATCGAAGACCCCACCCGCATTTATCGCGGTGTGCGTTTTGCCGTCCGACTGGGATTTCAGTTGGAATCCCAAACAGAAGCTTATATCCGTTATGCCATCAACAGTGGCGTTTACGATCGCACTGCTAAAGAAAATACCAAAACACCTGCGCTGCAAACTCGACTGAAAGCAGAATTGAAACTCATCTTGGAAGCGCCTTATTGGAAAGGATCTCTACAGCTACTTGGAAACTTGGGGGCGTTGCAGTGCATTCACCCCACCCTGAACCTAGATGAGGAACTGCTACAGCAATTACGCCTGCTGGAGCGCTGTTTGCGGCGATTTGACCCTAAGCATACCCTCATTCACTGGCAAATGCGCTTAGAAGCTTTAATTGCCCATTTAGCGCCAGAATTCCGGGGGAAAGTGGCGAACAATCTGCAATTACCTGATGACAGCGTTACTAGGTTAGATTCTTTAGCACAAGCGCGGAAATTTGTCAATAACCTCACCCCCAGCCCCTCTCCGAAAGCGGAGAGGGGAGAAGAAATTCGTCCGAGTCAGGTGGTGCAGTTGCTGCAGCGGTACGACTTGCCAATGCTGATTTTAATTGCTGTGCAAACTCCGCGAGCGATCAGGCGTAAGATTTGGCAATATTTGACCGTTTGGTCAAGAGTACAGCCGATACTGAATGGCAATGACTTAAAGCAATTGGGGTATAAACAGGGACCACAGTATCGGCAAATATTAGAGGATTTACGGGCGGCAACCTTGGATGGAGTGATTAGCGATCGCGCTGAGGCGGAGGAGTTTTTAGCCAAAAATTATTCGCGGTAGGGTGGGCTACGTAACAGTGACGTAAGCTGCCACATGGTCTAATACCGCCCCAATACGGTATTTACAACCCATGTAGAGACGTTGCAGTGCAACGTCTCTACACCCATGGATTTTTCACGAATTACCTTAACCGAACGGTATTGAATACCGCCCTGCAAAGTATCGCGATCTCTCGTACTAAAATTTAGATACCAGCGTTTGTCGGAGTAATTCATATGTCCCTGCAAGAGCTTAAAGAGCAAGCCCGTCAACTGCCTGCCAACGAGCGCCTTGAACTGGTTCGTGCGATCGTCGAATCTTTACAAGATGCCCCAAGCCAACAACCTGAACGATCGCGCACGATCAAACAGATGAAAGGTTTATTGAAGACTGATGAGCCTGCGCCGACCGATGAACAGGTGGAGTCAATGCTAGAAGAACGTCGGGTGGAGAAGTATCTTTCTTGAGAGTTTTGATTGATACCAACATCGTTTTAGATTACTTACAGGTAAGCTAAGCTAACACTAAAATACTTTCCTGTTCGCTGTCACAAAAATAACGAATCACAGCTTGCTCATCCCGAAGAATTTGAACGATTCTAGCCGTTGGACAGTTGCCAATGCGAAGGTAAACAAACTTTGGTGGATGACCGTAGAGAAGACTGCGTTGATGAAAATCAGAGTCTTTAGAAACAATCACAAAATCATGATTCTTAGCATATTCCCAAATCAATGCATCATCGCTGCTAATTAAACCTAGTGTCTTCACATGTGCTGAGTTGGGATACAAATCATTAATGCGAGGAATGATGCGAAGAGAAAGATTTTCATCAAGGAGTAGTTTCACACAGAAACCACAAAGAGTTTTTTCTCGCGATCAGCCGCAAATGCAAGACACGCCTTAATATCTTCTAAAGTCAGTTCTGAAAAGTCTTCTAAAATTTCTTCTGCTGTCATTCCTGCAGCTAAATATTCCAAAATATCATATACGGTAATTCGCATTCCTCGAATACAAGGTTTACCGCTTCGTTTCCCAGGTTCAATCGTAATGATTTGGCTATAGTCCATAAAACATTTTGCAGAGCGCTGTTTAGTTAGTCTAGCGTACAATCGCCTTTCCGCTTCCTTAGCAGTTAGGCGCGGTAGTTTAGGCAACCTGCACCTCCAAAGTCATAGTGAGGATTTCCTTGTGTAAAAGCGCCTGTTTTTCTGATTCTGATAAGGTTTCTATGTAAAGTTCAACAGCTTCTTTAATGTTGGCACTTGCCTCTTCTAAGGAATCTCCTTGCGATTGACAGCCTGGAAGTTCCGGACAATAAGCGTAATAGCCATATTCATCTTTTTCAATAAGAATGTTGACTTTGTAAAACATAAAAATTTTTTCCTGTTTGGTTTAAGCAAATATTAAAATAGAATACGTAAATTCAGCATATGCCTATATTTTAACTCCTAACACGCTAGCTGAGAAATATCAAAAACCTCTGCATGAAGTAAACAGGCGATCGCATTTCTAACTAGGCTGGATAAAGTCGGTATGTATCTAGAATCTGAAACCTTTTAACAGTGATTTCAGACCAGAGAGAATAGTTGGTTTATGAGGGGGAACTGTCAAAATTCTGTTTTTATCCTTCAAAGCCTGCAAAACCTCTTTAGCAGACTGATATCTTTGGCTAAAGTCGGAACACACCATTTTGTCTAAAATAGCTGCTAACTCAGGGCTAACGACTTCTTTACTCCAAATGAGTTCGGGGTCTTTTGGTAGGTTGCGAGGATGATTGCCAGTAATGGCTTGGATACAAATCATACCCAAGGAATAAATGTCACTGTTAAATTTTGGATTGCCGGCGTGTTGTTCATTAGGCATGTAGCCGGGAGTACCAATGACCGTCACTGCCTCGATGTTAGCCATCAAGGTAGTGACTTCTTTAACAGCCCCAAAGTCAATTAAAACAATTTTGCTATCAGAGGCGCGTCTGATTAAATTTGCAGGTTTAATATCGCGGTGAATAACATTCTGCTGATGGGCAAACTCTAATATCTTTAATACATCTTGCAAAAAGGCAATGACCTGCTCTTGGCTCCATTGTGTACTTGGTATTAACTCCTTACTGAGATCATTCCCGTCTATAAATTCCTGAACTAAATAAAATTCCTCATTTTCCTCAAAGTGAGCCAAAAGTCGCGGTATTTGGTCGTGTTGGTTGCCTAATCTGTAGAGGACTTGCGCTTCCCTGTCGAATAAACGTATCGCTGTTTGCAAAACAAACGGATCGGGACGCAGGGGCTTGAGTAGCTTGACGACACAAAGAGGTTTACCAGGTAGATCCAGATCTTGAGCCAGATAAGTCTCTCCAAAGGCTCCATGTCCTAACTTTCTGATAACTTTGTAGCGTCCTCTCAAGAGGCTGCCTATTACCGTATGGGAAACCTCAAAATTAATTGGATTGCCAGAACTTTCTATTAGTTGTGGCACTGTTGCTGATCCTTCTAGTGTTTCTGGTGGTGATGGCAGGGCGGTCGGAGGCAGAATTATATTAGTTTCCCGTTTCAATAATTCACCACAGTACCTACAAAAAATGTTTTCAGCAGGATTTTCATGCCCTCTGCTACAAGTCATTGAAAAGCTTTGTTTTATCGATTGTTGACTTAAAGACTCACCACAGTGGAGACAAAAACGGTTGCGAGACAGATTTTGATGTCCTTTGCTACAAGTAATTGCAACTTCATGTACCTTTGATGGCAGTCGTGTTGGCAGCCAAAGTAACTGACTCTGGTTCTCAGCTTGAGGCACTTCACCAACTGGATCAGGCTGATGGGATTCCCTACCTGTAGCGATACGGCGAAACTCTCGCCCAGTCAAAGGTGCTTCTGCGGGGTTCTGGAAAATCACCGGCAACCAAGTAGCACCGGGAAATTTATTCTCCAAGGCATAGATTCTTTCCCTTGCTCGCCGTACCGCACGGCACAGGGTTCTTTCGCCAACAAATGCCTGTAGAAAACGCTGCAAAAACTTCTGTGCTACCTCATCTGGCACAGGTTCTCGCATAACGATAATTTGGGGAATTTCCAAAGAAGCCAGTTCCTGTGCTATTCCCAAGCCATCACAGGAATTGAAAATTGCTAACTGCAAACCTTTCCTAACGGCTCTTCTGAGGGCATATTCCAAATTGCTAATAGTTATGCTCTCTTGCTGATTAAGATCAATCCGACCAGTTGCACCATCTTCTTCACTAGCGCTATGACCTGCAAAGAAGAGCATATCCGGAGTTTGCTCCCAAAGCTGCTCGTCTAACTCTTCTAGTTTCGGCTCTACCAAACGAATCAGTTCTACATCTTGTAAATGTTCTTGCAGATGCTCCCAGTCTTTATCTGTATCAATTTTGTTAGTATTGCCCAGAGTTTCTCTCTTACCAAAAACTGCTAAAATCCTGGCTTTCTCTCTAAAATTCACCGTTGACCGTCTTTGCAGTGGGAGACTTAAAGCTACCTCGGCACGACGGTAATAGTTAAAAAAATCACTCCACAGATGCCAAGGCAACCGCTGCAAGTCTGAATTTTTTGTTTTAATAATGAACCGAATTTCCTCAGATTCGTCCTTCAGATTCTTGAAAAGTGTCTTCGTTACCGAGTGCATTTCCCCAGAATTAAGCCAGTCATTAAGGCTAGATTTCAACTGTTTTGTGGCTGCTTTAATGTGGGCAATGGAAACTGTCTCTCCTGTAACACTTATTCGGGCAGACGACCTGAGACTGTTCACCAGGTTAAGATAGGGTGACTGCCAACTTTTATAGTGGTCGCGTATATATAGAGCCGGAGGCAGTTTTCCCTCGGCTTCTGCAAAGTGGGGTTGACCTTCTGTGGCAATTCCCAAGAACACCGGAAAACCCTTGTCAAAATCACCTTCCACTATATTGAGGACAACTAATTTCCCCATTGCAGCAACATATAGATACTCAAATCATAAAGTTTTGTGCCCAGATAGCATCACCAATCTGTATTAGCAACCTGAACTGCTCTCCTGGTTTGCCATTAATATTTAGTTGCATTCTCTCATCATAATTTTTGGCTTGGACTTCTAGGAGAATTTTTCCTGATGTATCAAGCACAAGACATTTAAGACCTGGTGGCAGATAAGTTTTACTGCCCGTAGGATGCACTTGCAAGCGTATAGCCATTTCCTGATTATTTGGTATGACAGCAACAACTAAAGCTAATGATGCACTTGTAGGTTCTATTTCTAAGTCAAATTGAATTGCCCTAACAACGCCCTCAGAAAGAGGAACACTTCTAGCAGGAAAAACTTGATTGGCTCTTTGTGTACCCAAAACATCTTCAACTGTCTGCCAAGTACCCTCAATTACATTATCAAGCCATTGGCTCAAATTTACCACCATCTGGCTGATTGCAACAGGAGTATCCTCAGTGATAAACTGCACAGCCTCGACAGTAACACCCAATATTTGCTGAAGTTCTCCCGACCTGAATAACTCCTCAAGTCGCACAAAACCCTCTTGCGAACCTTCAAAGAAAAGCAGTACGCTACCTTTTTTAACGTCTATAAATTCTGTGGTGATATCTCCTGAAGCTTGCTGAATACGAGCTACGATGGTTGGCAGTTGTGGTTGGATTTCATTGAGATTGCCAGATACCACAATGACATAGATAGTGCTGGGTGAAGAAGGTTTGGCTTCGATAACTCGATCTAACTTGTCTTCAATCTGTTCAACAGTCTTAGCCGTTCTCGTTACAACTTGCATAACATCTTCTAAGGAGGCTTTTACCTTATCGAAGTTGGACTGGATAGCTACCCGCCAATTGTCCAGCTTCTCTACTAACTGCGGCACAGCGATCGCCACATCCTGTAGCGACTTTTCTAAATCTTTAGACGTTAGATTAATCTCAGCTAGTAGCTGCGTCTGCAACATATCGCGTACAGCCGCATTCGTCTTAATTTCAAAGGCAAAGTAAGCACACATTCTTTGCAACAAGCTGGCTTCCGCCTTGGTTTTATAGCAAGGTACAGAGTCATCCTCAACGGCTTCTGCTAACAACTTCTGTTTAATGTCAACCCGCTTTTCGTCTAACTTACTTTCCTGTGTCAGCAGTAATCCCAGTTCATTGAGTGATTCAATCGGTGTCGCGTTTTGTTTTAATTGCTTGACTTTATTTAACTCGCTGTTCAGCTGCTTGATCTTCTTACCTAGCTGACGGATCTCGGGTTCGTGTTCTAATGTGCCAATGCGCAACGAGTATCGATATACCATGCGAGACGACTGTACCAGTTCCTGACGACACTCGGAGGCAATGCTATATTGCGCCAGGAGGAAAGAACGCCTGAGAGCCTTTTCCAGGTCATTATTGACGAACCTACCTTGTTTTTGGATGAAAGCTGTATATGCATCCTGAAGCTGTTTTCGAGCGATGTTTTCAACAACACCTTTCAGGACATTTGCTAGAATTGAACCCAATAAGGTGAAACTTTGTTCAAAACCAAACATCTCCATTCCCCTATATAGTTTTATAAAAAATAGTTTTAAATATAATATTTATTCTTATCGATGCCATGAGCAAGCCATATCTGACAAACAGACTCCACTTGCTCCTAGCAAGCACTTTCCTCTTTGCTCATAGCTGGTGCTTGTTTCTCAGCTTTTGGATAAAATATATGTAAATAATATACGTATCTATGACATCATATTTTGACTTTCACCTATCCCCATTTGACTGTTCGGGATAGAAACCAGCCCAGGATTTGCTGTGGTAAGGAACGCGGACTAAAATAAAACACAAAACTTGAGGTATAAGGTATTACAGCACCACAATCGGGTAGACCACAGCCTAACCGTAGGGGCGCGGAAACCGCGCCCTGCCAATGTCGCAAGAGTTCAATTGAAAACTGCTGTAAATCTGTCATGATAAATTGTAAACCATGCAACAAATATTATGACAAAAAATGTGCGATCGCCAAATTTCTCTGACCACAGCAACCAACAAAGGAAAGCATAAGCATTAAAGTAGACGGGCAAGTTATAATTTTGTTGCGGATGAGCGTAACAAAAATTTATTATGAGTAACCCCCTTCTACAAGCATTTTTCGTGGGCAGAGCAGTAGGTGATGTCCTCACTGAGAAGTTGGAGTTCGCCCTGACCGATGCTTTGAGCGAACTTGGCAAGTTTGATGCCGAAGCAAGAGAGCAGATGCGCTCCTTTACAGAAGAAGTGATGGAACGGGCAAATCGAGCCGCAGAAGCAGCAGGCGCTGATTACACCTCCCCAGGAGTTGGACAACCCAGTTCAGGTTCTGTTGATGTGCAAGCAACGATTGATGAACTGCGAGCAGAAATTGCCACTTTGCGAACAGAATTGCAACGTTATCGTAGTAATTCTGTAGGCTAGTTGCTAATTGCTAATAGCTAATGGCAACAGAGCAATTAGCAATTAACAATTAACAATTAGCAATTAACAATCAAAATATCTGTTCTCCCCACTGACTCGGTTCAAAACCAGCGGTACGCAAGGCATATGGAAAAGGGTTATACAAATAAAGCATACCGTTGGAATCGGGAGAACTACTCTCGTAGACGGCGCTTTGTAGATATTTGGTCTTTTGTCTGGACCTTAATGTTCCAGCTTTGGCTTTATAACAAATCTTGGAGTTACCCAGGTGGAGTTACCGAAGCCAAAAAAGCTGCAAGACGTAAGGAACAAGCGGTTTGGATGCGCAATACGCTGCTAGACTTGGGACCAACTTTTATCAAAGTCGGGCAACTATTCTCTACCCGCGCTGATTTATTCCCCAGCGAATACGTAGAAGAACTGGCAAAGCTACAAGATAGAGTACCAGCATTTAGCTATGAACAGGTAGAAGCGATTATTGAACAAGAACTAGGCAAGAAAATTCCCGAACTCTTTCAGAGTTTTGAACCAATTCCCCTAGCAGCAGCTAGTTTAGGGCAGGTACACAAAGCTGTACTCTATTCAGAAGAAGCAGTTGTTGTCAAAGTGCAACGCCCAGGACTAAAGAAGCTATTTGAAATAGATTTACAAATTCTCAAGGGTATTACTCGCTACTTTCAAAACCATCCTAGCTGGGGACGCGGACGAGATTGGCTTGGTATCTATGAAGAATGTTGTCGAATTCTTTGGGAAGAAATTGATTATCTGAATGAAGGTCGCAATGCTGATACCTTTCGCCGCAATTTTCGCGGGCGAGATTGGGTGAAAGTACCCCGGATATACTGGCGCTACACCTCGTCGCGAGTACTGACGCTGGAGTATGTTCCTGGTATTAAAATTAGCCAATATGAAGCTTTAGAGGCAGCGGGTTTGGATCGAAAAGTCCTTGCTCGTCAGGGCGCTGAAGCCTACCTGCATCAATTGCTCGAGAACGGCTTTTTCCACGCCGATCCTCACCCTGGCAATCTTGCCGTTAGTGCGAATGGTGCTTTAATATTCTACGATTTCGGCATGATGGGGCGAATTAAGTCCAACATCCGTGAAGGACTGATGGACACGATGTTTGGCATTGCTGCCAAAAATGGCGATCGCGTTGTTCAGTCTCTCGTCAATTTAGGGGCGATCGCGCCAGTAGACGATATGGGACCAGTACGGCGAAGTGTCCAGTACATGCTGGATCATTTCATGGATAAGCCGTTTGAAAACCAGTCGGTATCTGCTATTAGTGACGATTTGTACGAGATAGCTTATAATCAGCCATTTAGATTTCCAGCTACCTTTACTTTCGTCATGCGAGCCTTCTCGACTTTGGAGGGCGTAGGTAAGGGGTTAGATCCAGAATTTAACTTTATGGAAGTTGCCAAACCATACGCAATGCAGCTTATGAGCAATATGAATGGTTCAGAAGGCAATAGCTTTATCAATGAGTTAGGTCGTCAAGCAGCTCAGGTAAGTAGTACGGCACTTGGACTACCGCGTAGGTTGGAGGATACACTAGATAAACTAGAGCGGGGAGATGTGCGCGTGCGTGTCCGGTCTATAGAAACAGAGCGCTTGCTGCGACGGCAAACCAATATTCAGCTAGGTATAGCCTACGCTGTGATCGTCAGTGGTTTTACACTTTCAGCTACGATTTTATTGGTGACAAATTATCTATGGTTGGCTCTGCTTGCTGGTTTAATAGCAGCAGCAGGATCTGGGCTACTGATTCGACTACTTTCGCGCCTCGACCGCTATGACCGCATGTCTTAATTTTTTTTAGCAGGTATATGAAACTTAACTTCATCGGTTTCAGCGATCCCGGACTTATTCGTTCTAACAACCAGGATGCTTACTATATAGATCCTGAGGGGCGATTTTTCATTGTTGCCGATGGCATGGGTGGTCATGCGGGAGGTGAGCAGGCAAGTCGCATTGCTACCCAGGAAATTCAAGCACATTTGTTGGCAAACTGGGATTCGTCTACGTCTGGACAGCAGTTGCTAGAGTCCGCTTTGTGGCGGGCAAATGAAGCGATTTTGCTCGATCAGCAGCAACATCCCGAACGCGCTGACATGGGAACAACGGTTGTGGTGGTGATTTTTCCACATGGAGAGTCGCCTTGGTGCGCTCATGTTGGCGACTCAAGACTGTACCGCTTCCGGGAATTGCAATTAGAGCAGGTAACGGAAGACCATACTTGGGTAGCACGCGCTTTGAAAATGGGTGAAATCTCACTTGATGAAGCCCGGATTCATCCATTTCGTCATGTGTTGTCGCGCTGTTTGGGGCGTGAAGATTTGAATTTCATTGACGCGCAACCAGTGGATGTGAAAGTTGGCGATCGCTTGCTGTTGTGCAGTGATGGTTTGACAGAAGAACTTGCCGATCCCAAGATTGCTTCCTACCTCCAAGAATTTCCCACCCTTGAAAAAGCTGCCTTCTCTCTAGTTGAGGCAGCCAAAGAGCAAGGAGGACACGATAATATCACAGTTGTCATCGTCACGTTTGAATAGGGAGTAGTGAATTAAAAATTAAAAATGCAAAATTAAAAATGAAGAATTTATATTTTTAATTTTTAATTTTTAATTATTCCCCATTCCCCTTCTTAGTAAATATACTCAGCAATTTGTTCAGCCTGAGCTTTTTTCTTAGCTCCAAGTTGGTAAAAATACTTTTAGCTTCCGAAGTTATTACCTCAGGAAGCTAAATTGCATATCTTTGTGAATTGACATGTTGTACCTAAACTGATTTTCACAATCCCAAAGTTTACCGAAATCAGCCTCGTTAAACTTGGGGTATATATCAGTAGGCTTACTTGTAAGCCATCATCGGACCAGAAAGATATCCATAAAGATATGGGCAAGTTGTCAAACAATTGTTATCTTTCGTAATATGAAGGAACAAATGTCAGACAAATGGAAGTCCAGGACATATCCTGATGGGACTTCTGTAAGCGAGATCACTTTTATTCGTTTTTTGGGAGTTAATTATGAACCAACCTACCGAACTGACCTTGGAACAGCAATTTAGCATCCACTCATTTGCCTCTCAGGTGCAGAATATGAGTCCGGAACAAGCTAAAGACTTTTTGGTCAAGCTTTATGAACAAATGGTAGTGCGCGAGGCAACTTATAAGGAGCTTCTCAAGCACCAGTGGGGCTTAGATTCAAGTTCCTCTTGGGCATAAAGTTATAGTGTCGCAGTAGGCGACCTCCTTCTCTTGCTAGGTTCCAAGGAGGAAAAGAGCTGGGGATGCCGGGGCGTCAACTTCGTAGAAAAAACTAAAAATCAATGATTGAGGTCAAACCATACTTAATTAACTATTTAGCTGCACATCTTATCTAGGCTCAATTTACATTTGGTTTTAGGTTAAATTTGCTATTTACCTCAGCCCAACTAATGTACTGAAAGCTAGCGTAGGAACGTACCTGCGCCAACGTACAACCATAGGACTTGTTAAACCTCAAGTACAACTAGGCTCTGCAGCTTGTATTTATTCTCTTTATATTTTTTATAACTGGATTTAAAGACCGGAGCCGACAATCTTTACAATACTTAATCTTTAGTAAGAGTGAAGCTGACGTGACAAATAACATTTGTTACCCCCACACTAACCGCAAAGGTCGAAAGGGGAATCTGTATCCATCGCTTGTAGCTTTGTCAAAATTTGGCTCTTAATCTTTTCGTACTCGGTTTTAAGTAAAGTTTTACTAACTTGGGGATCGGCAGTTGACAGCAGAGTGTTGCTTAATGTTATCCACTGTTGCAGTCTTTGACGTTGGGCAGAAGCAATACTTGAAAGTAGGACATGAGCGCATTGACTTGGCGTCTCTCGCGCAAAAAACAGCAAACGGTAGTAACCTGTTTGTCCTAATATACGAACAATTTCTTGTCCTTGATTTGTTTTGAGATCAATGTAGTAAGGCAACCATTTAGCGCCGTGTTTGCGGTTGTAGATCAGGGTAATCCACAGCAGCATGGGATGAGGAGCAGTGATGAAAAGAAATTGATTGTACCGAGTACAGATTAAGCGCTTTTGAATCTCCTGTTGCGGTAGCATCACCCACAGGGCGGCTGTTAACTCCCCATGTGTACGGATGGGACTGGAAAAAACTATATCAGCAATGGGCTTATTTTGCGGCCAGGAACAAGCTTGGGCAATTTCATCGTTTGACACGGAATTGATCTGAGTCTTCTGCTGCTCCTGAGTTTTGGCAGTAGAAGTATCAGCAGGTATTCTATCTTGCTGAATATGACGTTTGCTGTATTGCTGTTCTAAGGATGCTAAAACCTTAAGGATTTCAGTGATGCTTTGAGGGCGAGTACTCGGTGTCTTTGCCAGACAACTCATAACTAAATTCTCCAACTCCTTTGGTAGCTGTAATGTCTGGTCAATTTCAGCGAAGGAACGTGGTTGTTGATAGTGATGTACTTTATACCACGCTCCAAAAGAGCGGGTTGGTGCTGTGAGGGGCATCTTACCTGTTAACATTTCAAACATCATCACGCCCAAACTATAAATATCGGAGCGGTTGTCTAGTTGTTTACCCTCCATCTGTTCTGGAGAAGAATAAGCCAGGGTACCCAAATAGTAGTTAGTATGATTATTATCTGATTGCAGCAACTTAGCGATACCAAAGTCTAGAATTTTGACTAACTCCCCGAAACTTGGATCGGCAATCACTAAGAGATTGCTTGGCTTAATATCGCGGTGGATAATGGGATAGATTTTTTCATCAACCGGAATGCCATCATGAGCACACTGTAACCCTAAGCAAATCTGACGCACCATACTCAGAAATCTCGGTAAAGATATCTGTTGCTTGCGGATGACATCGCTAAGGTTTACTCCAGGCAAATATTCCATAACGTAGAATGGGGTGTTATTCTCGTCTACGCCATAGTCCATAACTCGAACAATGTGGATGCTTCTTTGTCCCAATAAGGCACAAGTTTTCGCTTCTCGCTCAAAGCGTTCTTGCAATCGCATCTTTTGATTTTGGATTGAGAGAGCGAGAAACTTAACAGCAACGGGTACGCCTCCCAACAAAATGTCCTGAGCACGATAAACCTTTCCCATTGCTCCAGTACCAATTAACTCCTGAATTTGGTAACGTTTGCTGAGTAAGCGACTAATGTTGGGATCTGACATACAAAATGGGGAATTGGTAATTGGTAATGGGGAATTGGTAATGGGGAATGAGTGATGTATAATGGTAAACTTACTTTGATGTTTTGTACCATCCCGCACTTAGTTTCTGATTTAGTTTGCCCAATTTTTCCCCAAATAGCTAACATTGGGTGTATAAAAAAACAAGAATTGGTAATGGGGAACGCGCTTTTCTCCTTTTTCCCAATTACCAATGACCAATTACCAATGACCAATTACCATTCCCCTAAGTTGACTGACGTTCCAAGCTTGCTTCGAGTGTGCTGGCTAAAAAATGACCTGCCATGATGCCGCTGGCTAAGTAGTATGTGTCTTGCGAAACTTTGTGCAGCGTTTCAAAACCACTACGACGTTGGCGATCGCTCAGTGCCCAGTAATGCTGCACAATAGTTTCTCGTCCAACCCAACCCTCACCTTCCACCTGCCCCAAAAGATTATGTTGGAGTAAAAAAGAATACTGACGCTCTCCACGGTCCAGACGTCCCTTGTATTGCAAAGCAATTTCCGAGCGATCGCTGTCGGGAAATATGAGTTTTGTCGCCATAGTGAACCAGTTATCTCGATTCCAAGCAACCAAGGTCATACCCTTGACACTGATTGACATACCATCACGTTCTAGCCAGCTTCCTTGTAAAGTCCAGCGCCCTGGTTCAAGTAGAAAAGTGTGAGCCACCTTGTATGTTCCTTGTTTGGATCGAGTAACGCCAACACCACCCCTGTCAGGTGGCTTGTCTTCGTCCAGTATAGTTCTGTACTAGACGTAATGATTATCACCTGATTCATCTTATACCTTGTCGCACTCCGGCGCTGGTCATGTCTACTAGAAAGGTAAGACCAATAAAAACTATCAAAGTCGTCAGTAGACCTTTGTAATCAAAACTGCTCAGTTGCTCAGTGAGGAGACGCCCTAAACCACCAGCACCGACAAACCCCACAATCACCGTAGCCCGAATGCAAACTTCCCAGCGGTAGAGAACGTAAGCGCAGAAGCGCTGAAGAGTGAGAGGCAAAACGCCGTAGAGAAAGACTTGGGAATTACTTGCTCCTAAAGCTTTCAGGGAAAGCAAAGGTCGCTCATCTAAATTTTCTATGACCTCTGCCATCAATCGCCCCAGAATGCCTAAGTTGTGTAAACCTAGGGCGATCGCTCCTGGCAAAATTCCCGGAAACAACACAAACAAAAAGATTAACGCCCAAATTGGTTCTGGGACAGCACGGGCAAAAAGCAGAAAGAAACGAGTAGGGGCGGGGTTCCCCCGCCCATCCGAGATTGAGGAATAGGGAATTGCCCCATTCCCCATTCTCCTTGCGGCTGGAAAAGAAAGTAAAATGCCACCCAAACCTGCTCCGGTCATTGCCAATATAGACATAGCAAGAGTTTGAGTAGACAGGGTAAACAACTGATTCAGATCAATCCATTGTGGCGGGAAAGCATCCTGAATCACTCTTACCAAAAGTTGAGCAGTTCGTAGTGACCAGAGTTTTGTAAAATCTGCTTTTATTTGATAGAAGGAAAATATTAATAGAACAACAGCGCCTAGTAACGAAAAAGTTACCACTGGATCGCCTTGAGGTAGCTTTTTGGGCGGCTTAAAGTTTAGAACATTCAAATCCAAACGACTGGCGACACCCAAGCGCTGGCGTAAAAACTCACTCAAGAAATCAGTACCACCACTTAACAACAGCATTGCAAACATCAAAGTCCACATTTGCTCGTAACGCAGCGACTGGAGACTGAGGAGAATTTGATAACCCAGTCCCCCAGCACCTATAATGCCTAACACAGTGGCAGAACGAATTGAACACTCAAAGCGATAAAAGCTGTAGGAAAGCAAATTTGGGAAAGCTTGAGGAATGAGGCTATAGACAAAAGCATTCAGGGGAGGGACACCACTATTCAGTAGTGCTAGTATTGGTTGACGAGGAGTTTCATCTAAAATTTCGGAAAAAACTTTGGCAGTAATTGCACCAAAAGGAATAGTAATCGCCAGCACCGCCACCACTGGATCAAGTCCAAAAATATTCACAAAAAACAATCCCCAGATCAGTTCATGAATCGCTCTAGGAATTGCTAAAATTGCTCGTACCACTAACCAAGGCGCGTAGAAACACGGCACTGCCGTGCCCCTACCCACAGATCGCCACCATATTTGAGAAGACAGAACCCCACCCACAAACCCGATAACCACACAAAAGAAAGTACCACACACCGCGTAGGCGAGAGTTTTCAATGTCGCATCTAGAGTAAGCAGCAAAAATTCTGGGCTAAAATTTGGTGAAAGTGCAGCAACGAGAAAGCGCACAACCAGATTCCAACCGCCTACATTGACTACATCCCCTTGGAATACACCAGCTACCTGTAACGACCAAACAACAGACACAACAAACACAAACGACAACAAAGTCCGCCAGTTTAGCAGTGAAGGTCGTTTGGGAAAGTTTTTCATTTGTTGGTTGTTGGTTGTTAGTTGTTAGTTGTTAGTTGTTAGTTGTTAGTTGTTGGTTGTTGGTTGTTGGTTGTTGGTTGTTGGTTGTCTCACATCTTGCACCATTCTCAACAAGACCAGAAAAACCGGGTTTCTTAACGAT
>CAXTSI010000177.1:0-15641 GCA_964246695.1 uncultured bacterium | reverse complement strand
GAGGGCAAAACCGTGCAGCGAAACAGATTTCGTCTTAAGTTGACACCAATGAGCAGTGCTGTGCCCCTACCGTTTGTGTGTTTATTTAACCTGATTTGATATAACTGGTCTATCAGCATAATAGCAGTGTGGTAATTTGGAACTACCCCGCCCTGCCCTGACTGAGGGCGGGGATTTTTATATCCCACATTCCGCACCTTATAGCCTTAAAAATTTACAAGCGATCGCCAATAGTACATTCAAACTACAAAACCGGATTATTTTATGAAGAACAAATGAGAATTCATCGCATTAACTTTAGCTGTATCTTTAAATGTCGTTCCGGTGTCAGGAGAGGGGAATGCACCATAGCTATTAATTCTCTCTAAGCTATTGCAAGCGTTCGCGCCACTTTGCAGGGTCTTGGCGGCAATCGAAAACGGCATACACAACAATTTCAGCATCCGTTTCTTCGTAGAGAACGGCGTAAGGGAAGCGCCGAATGACTGCCCTGCGATAGCCTTTGTATAAGGTCTGGTATAGTTTCGGATTGCGATGGATGGACTGGATGCACACATCGATTGCGGTTAGAAATTCCCGCCCCAAGCCAACCCGTCTGCTTTCGTACCAGAAATATGCCTGATCGGAATCTTCCTCAGCTTCCGATGTGAGGACAACAGGCTTAGCCATGCCGCTCAATGATCCGGCGTTTCACGTCATCCCATGAGCGCCCAGAATTAGGGTTCATCTCATAGATGGCTTTTCGGCGGTCAAGTTCCTGCTTCTGCCATTCGGAAAGAGGAATATCCTCGACACTGAGGCTGTCCCACAGGTCTTGCGCCAGCAAAAGCCGTTCGGAAGGGCTAAGATTGAAAAGCGCTGCGTGTTCCTCGTTCATAGGGACATTTCAATAATGATCTTTCTATTGTACACCACGTATGTTTAAGCCTCAATGATGTTCTTAGAACCGCCTTTAACGGATCAGGAGAATTTCCAGAGGCAGGGCGACATTTTTCCAAATGCCGTCACGGGTAGAAAGCCACGCACAGCCGATCGCAGGAACCCGAACCATGAGTTAAAAGCATCAAAGCGATCGCTACAGGCTTCCCTACTTTAATTCACCCCTTCACACAAACAACTTGCTTCAGCGTCGCCACAACTTCAACCAAATCCGCCTGATTGTTCATGACCTCATCTATCGACTTGTACGCACCTGGAATTTCATCCAAAACACCCGAATCTTTGCGACACTCTACGCCTTTTGTTTGCTCAATCAAATCATCAAGCGTATAGACGTTCTTTGCTTTATTTCGAGACATCAAACGTCCGGCACCGTGGGAACAGCTGCAATAACTTGCGTGATTGCCCTTACCCTTAACAATGAAAGACTTTGCTCCCATCGAACCAGGAATGATGCCGTAGTCTTCTTCGGTTGCGCGTACTGCACCTTTGCGAGTTACATATACATCCTCGCCAAAATGCACTTCCTTTTCAGCATAGTTGTGATGGCAATTCACCTCTAATAAAGGCTTAGTCGCCTTACCACCTGCCAGGTGCTTCTCGACGATCCGCTTAAAACGTGCCATCATCACCTCACGGTTGGAACGTGCATAGTTCTGCGCCCACTGCAAATCGTGCCAGTATGCCTGGAATTCTGGCGTACCAGCAACAAAATGAGCTAAATCAGGATCGGGTAACTTATTACCTGCCATTTTTGCCAATTCTTTGGCTGTGTTAATGTGGCACTGAGCAAGATTATTACCGATGTTGCGTGAACCGGAATGTAGCATCAACCAAACAGAGTTCTCTGTATCGAGGCAAACTTCTAAAAAATGATTTCCTCCACCCAGAGAACCCATTTGTTTCATTGCTTTACCTTGCAGGTCTTGTACACCTCGATGCAAGTCTTTGAAATCGCCCCAGTTTTGCCAGTTGGTGACAGTTTTTTCAACGTCTTTGTTTTCGTTGAAACCAGTAGGAATTGCAGCTTCAAGATCCAAGCGGATTTTTTTCAGCTTGCCTTCTAGTTTGTCTCCAGTAAATGGTGTTTTAATGGCGCACATACCACAACCCACATCAACGCCCACAGCAGCGGGGATAATTGCTTCTTTTGTGGCAATTACTGAACCCACTAAGGCACCTTTTCCCAAGTGAACATCTGGCATCAATGCTATATGTTTAAAAACAAATGGCAGTGATGCTACATTCTTTGCCATCTTGGTTTCTTCTGAACCCAAAGGGTGATTTGCCCAAGACAAGACGGGCGATGGTGTTGATAGTTTTAACTCTTCGTAGGGCATAATTCTTTCTATTTTAGATTTTAAATTTTGGGCTGGACGTGCAATTTTACGCTTTTACATACTCCTTTGCCGCTATTAAATTACCGTTCATTTTGTAGGGTGTGTTAGCGCTTTCTACAAGATAGGTAATTTTCTAGTGGTACGTTGGTAGTGTACTGGAAGGATAGTTATTTTTATACTACAAGTGTAGTGTAATATTTCATAAATGTCAACCTGATGATAGAGGAGTCAGGGCATATTTTGGAGAAATGCCTTAAAATTTGTAAATAAAATAATACTAAACAAATCGGTAAAGTCTGACAAAATATTATGGCAGTTGGTCAAGATACAATCTGGGAACGTTTTTTATCTCCTGTGGTGCGTCTTTTGATTGATGAACACTCTTTGCGGCGTTACGCTGAGAGTGTTGATTGGGAAAAAGAGAGCGATCGCTTCCGACGCGCTGATGTTGTAACACCTGCATATTACAATAGTCAAAACTTTCATGGAATTAAGGATGGATATCTCAACTCTGGTGCGGCGGTTACCTACGATCCGATTACTCAATACGTTCTTCCTCCTAACGAAACCGTAGTACGTCAGGCTTTAATTGCTGCTGTCAAGGTACAGCCGCGACGCATACTAGACTTAGGTTGTGGTACAGGTTCCACAACTCTGATGTTAAAGCAGGCTTTCCCGTCCGCAGAAGTCATTGGGTTGGATTTATCGCCTTATATGTTGGTAAGGGCAGAACACAAAGCTCAAAGTGCTGGTTTAGATATCAACTGGCGACATGGAAATGCTGAACACACAGGGTTTCCTGGTAATTCTTTTGACTTGGTGACAGCTTCTTTGTTATTTCACGAAACACCCACCACTGTATCCCAGGCTATTGTGCGGGAAAGCTTCCGGTTACTGGTTGCTGGTGGACAAGTGTTAATTCTCGATGGCAATCAAAAGACTCTGCGTCAATTAGAATGGCTAAATGATATTTTCGAGGAGCCGTACATCCGTGAATATGCTGCTGGTAGTGTAGATGCTTGGATGGGCGCAGCGGGATTTGCAGCAGTACAAACTCAAGATGTCTGGTGGATAAATCAGGTGACTAGCGGCGTGAAACCCATCTTAGCTGAAGATCTGCCTAGCCAAAGAACTGTACGGTATTACGTCCCTACATCAACAGATAGCACAATAGGTGATGATTTACAAGGTTTTCCATCTCCAGCTTTTGAAACAATGCCATGAGTTTAAAGGCAGTTATATTTAATTTTCATGGCGCGATCATCAACGATCAGCCAATCCACGAGCAACTAACTCCTCAGATTCTGATTGAGGAGAATCTTACCCTGAAACCAGGAGAGTATCGCAAAGTTTGTCTGGGACGTAGCGATCGCACTTGTCTAAAGGATTTGCTTGCAAGTCGCGGTCGTGTGGTTAGTGAAACATATTTAACTGAGTTGCTTAACCGGAAAGCACTCTTGTATGCTTTGCAATTGGCGAAAATCGAAAAACTGCCTTTGTATCCTGGTTTAGATGATCTGATATTTCAGATGCGATCGCGCAATCTCAAATTAGCAATAGTTAGTGGTGCGATCCGCAAAGAAATCCAACTGGTACTTAGTCACAGCAAATTGGCTGACTACTTTCAAGTTATCGTCGCAGATGATGACATCACTACTAGTAAATCAAAACCCGATGGTTATTTACTGGCAGTAGAACGTCTGAACCAAGAATATCCCGATCTGAATCTTCAACCACGAGAGTGTCTGGTCATTGAAAATACTCTAGCTGGTATACAAGCAGCGAAACGAACAGGTATGCAGGTAGTTGGTGTGGCGAATACTTACCCATTCCATATGCTTCAGCGCTGCAGCAACTGGACTGTGGATTATCTGACTGAGTTAGAACTCGAACGGGTCATGTCAGTTTTTTCGCAAAAACAGTTGCAAACTAGCTCAGGATAATGCTATAATGATTGTTTGTTTGCCTTAAACGGGGAATTAGCTCAGTTGGTAGAGTGCTGCGATCGCACCGCAGAGGTCAGGGGTTCGAGTCTCCTATTCTCCATTACGCTCAAACTCATATGCAGTAACTGTTTCAGCGATTTTTGTCCTAGATGATAAACAAGTTAAAAATACAACGAATGGAACAAAAAAAACTAGAAGGAACGTGGGAAGAAATTCTACAGCATAGTGCAGAATTAGAAGGTAAGCGAGTCATCTTGACCATTTTGCCTAGCCTATCTTCTAATGATTCTGTAAAAACAACCCTAGAACAAACATTAAAAGGAAGAGTTGGACGAGTTAACTTTCAGCCATCTGACTTATCAGAGCGAGTGGAAGAAGTCTTTACAGAGCTTTTAGAAAATAAAGACTGATCAACATACAATCGATGACGCTTTGCGATGCTTCTCCTCTAATTGCCCTCATCAATCAAGGTGATGACAATCATCAACGCTGCGTTGACATTTTACCATCATTGTCAGCCCCCCTGCTCACGACTTGTCATTGTTTTACCGAAGCGATGTATTTATTAGGGCTATGTCGCTGACAAACTATTGATAGTATACGATCAAACTTCAGATAATATAACTCGGATGAAAACCTTAATGGAACAATATAGAGATGTTCCTATGGACTTAGCAGATGCTTCTTTGGTAGCAACTGCTGAAATGCTTAATCAAAGACAAATATTCACCCTTGATAGAGATTTTTACATTTATCGATTGTGGGGAAATTTATCGTTTGAGGTTATCCCTTAAAAAGAGTGCGATCGCTCACCTCAAATTGCAAGTTTTGGTTTTTTAGTCGGCTTCAGCCGACTTCAGCTATTAGACTAGGAATTTATTCCTAGGCTTGTGGGTTGCGATCGTAGAATGAAATAGCCCTGCCTAGTTTAAGCGTAAGCTAAAAATAATACGCCACAACTCCAACGCTTCATCATATAATCGTGGTGAAGAATATTACCGCAAGGGAGCGATCGCCGATCTAAAAAACGAGGCAGAGACTGAATAAATAGTATGACGACTTTTGCACCTAATCCCACAAAACTACAAGCACAACTCGCGTTTCGCAGTAACTCTTGATCATCTGCACCCTGTTGGCGAAAAGCAACCAGCGTCCACACAGGGATGCGGGTGTTGCGAATGCGAAGAATTTTTGTCCGGGTTTGTTCATTGGTTAAAATTGGAGAGAGATAATTAACAGGATTGAGTATGCAGCAACAAAACTGTGAAGCTGTGTTTGAAAATGGTGTTTTACGCCCTATCGGAAATCTCCAACTTGCTGAGGGTGAATCCGTCAAACTTATTGTAGAATCTCATTCTACCCCCAAAACAAAACGCTTTCCAAAAAAAGGACTTATTACTCAATTAACAGATAATCCAATCAAAATTGAAGATTTTCAGCCTTTGACAAGAGTTGAAGCTAATGAACGTTTCTGACAATGTAGAAAACATTTGTCACTGTTGTTGCGGCAATATATCCCTGAATTCGACTCATTTCAACCATTTCAAATAACGCTGTAGCATCTTCTACAAATGGCTCTCGTTCTAGCAGTAAATCTAGAACAATATTAATGCCGAGCAGAACTTTCATTACTGATATTTTTGGATCAAATAGTCTGTATAGTCTGACTGAACTTCTGCATCTGTTGGAGTTGAACCAGCCTGTTTAGCAATTCCTCGTAATCCTGTTAACGCGGGAGAGGTACGGATCGAATTTTGCGCGGCTTAGGACATCGCCAAGCTCCTGAAAAGTTGCCTCCGAAAACAGATGCGCCCCTGCGCCTTCCACGACCAAACGCACCGCCCGCGCGGGAGGCGATTCCTTTGCCGCAAGCAGCCTACTTACCAGCACATTGGTATCGAAGATGACGCGCAACAAAAACCCCTGCTAGGACTGCAACAGTTCGTTCAGTATCTCCGGCGTCATACCATTTCCGGCAGCTTCGGCGGAAGCGTCATCGCAGAAATCCATCAGGGCTTTCGCCCGCACCTTACGATATTCCTCGAAATCCGCCATCGACATAACGACCACGCAGTCGCGCTTATGGCGCTTAATCACAATAGGGTTGCGCTGCGCGGAATCAAGCAACGCGCCAAAATTGGTCTGCGCTTCCTTGGAAGTCATGTAATCCATAAAAGCCATATTATCTAGATAAGATGTCTAATGGCTATTATAGTGCCAAAGCATGGCGGATACAAGTTATTAGGACTAGCCCTTTCAAGGTGTCTAAAATTTTTGGACAAGAATTTCTCTGGGGAGGGTTATTGAAATAAAATCAACCCCTGTAAACGGCTACGATTCCGGATTGCTATATACTCAAAATAAATATCATATAGTTTTATAATTAGAATTGTAATGAAAGTAGTTGGAATTCATGGAATTCTTCACGATTATTTGACTGCGCCACAGATAGAAAATGAGTGGCTACTGGCTCTACAAGGAGGGCTAGATGTAGCTGGTAAACTAAAAATAGAACGCAATGACTTTACAAGCGTTGCGTATGGCGATCTTTTTCGTCGTAGTGGAACAAGAGCCGCATATATTCCACCACTAAATTCAGAGGATATAAAAGAAGAGTGGGAGCAAGAATTACTTCTGAAATGGTGGCGTGAGGCGGCGGAACTATCAGCAGCAAATCGAAGTGGGGAAAACGAACTTGGAGAAGATAGTGGAATTCAAGATCCTGACTTTCAAGGACGGGGACGTACACCTGCGGTTGTACAACGCGCTCTGAAACAACTTTCAAAATCAAGGTATTTTAAAGCTTGGGGTTCAGAAAAAGCCTTAATCTTTGGCTTGAAGCAAGTACGGCACTACCTATACGACAAAGAGCTAAAACATAAAATCTTGCAACGTGTTACTGATAAGGTATCTTTAGATACTAAAGTTATTATTGGTCATTCTCTTGGATCAGTGGTCGCTTACGAGGCTTTGTGTGCGAACCTTCAATGGAATGTGCATACACTAGTAACATTAGGATCTCCACTTGGTATACAAAACCTGATCTTTAATGCCCTGACACCAACTCCAGAGAATGGACGAGGTGTATGGCCTAACGTAACGCAGTGGTTTAATATCGCAGACAAAGGCGATATTGTTGCTCTTGAAAAGGAACTTGCTCCTCACTTCGGTTCCGTAACTGATCAGTTGGTGTATAACGGTTGGCAATCTCATGATGTACGGAGATATTTAACAGCTAAAGAAACTGGCTTTGCCGTTGCCACAGGTCTTGTTGAATAACGAATTTCTTATGAATGTCTCCTCAACAAACAAGCATCGTAAATATTTGATCGCTATTGTATCGCCTAGTTGCAAAGGAATGAATTTACCCGATCTAGATCGCGTTGAAACTGATATTCAAAAAGTTGAAAAGCTATTAACCAACGAAGAACAGGGCTACGAGAGGGTGTTGAAAGATATTATATATACTGGTGCAACATCTAGGGATATTAAAAATGCGTTAGCTACTTGGTTTGCCAGTTCGGATCGCCGTAATTCTGACTGCGTGATTATCTACTATGCAGGACATGCAGGTGAGGAGATAGAGAACCATTCTCATTACCTCTATACTGTTGAATCAAATCCGTCAAATTTACCTAATACAGTAATTGAAACCAGTGATCTGGTTAAGTATTTATTTGCAGGAAAGCAAAATTCGCCTCAACACATCTTACTAATACTTGATGTATGTTATGCCGGTCAAGGAGCGGCAAATGTTTTAGTTTCAAGCTTGACACAAAAGAGGAATGCTACTGAAAACATTAGTTTTTGCGTTATTGCCTCGGCAGACTCAAAGACAGAGGCTGGAGATGGTGATTTTGTAGACGCATTTGAAAAAGTGATGACAGACTCCGATTGGATGAAATCTAGAGGTGAATTTTTACCCATTTGTGACTTTGTATCACACATCAACAAATTTTTATGCGAAAAATGTAAGGCGGATAACAAGGGAATTCAAGAAGCATCGTGGTCTATTTTGCCCAATTCAAGAAAGATAACTTTCTTCTGTAATCCTCGCTTTTTAAATAAAAATCGCACAAAAACAAAGTGCGATAAACAGGAAATAGCAGACCTTTTATGGTTACTGGATTACAGTGCCCAGGAGCAAGTCTTTAAAGAAGTGACGCAAAACTGCAAAGAAAGAGCTTTTCTAGTTCAGACAGACGAAGAAAAAATTCAGCGTTGGTTAGTGCGGCGTTTAGCAAGATGTGTATCGGATTTTGAGCATGCGAAAAAATATCAGATTCGGATTCGCAGTCATCAGATGCGATCTGATTTTGATGCTTTTTGGCAAGAATTTAAGCAAGACATAGGAAATGAAATAAACCGTGAAACTGTAATTCAAGGTTTAGCTGAGTTGTGTAAACAAAAGTCTATAATTATCGCTATTTATGGTCTGAGTTTTCTAGAACCAGAAAAAGTGCTTCAGTTTCATGATTTTTGGTTTGATTTAGTTAATCAAGTACGCTCTAGACAACGCTTTTTTCGTTCGCACCTCGTTCTATTCTTAGCTGAGGAAAATAAAAATAGTGTGTTGAATAAGTTGCATCCCTTAAAATTAATCCATCCACATACAATGAATGAACCTCAAGCTCCTATTATTCATCTGACACCTTTAGAAAAAATTTTACAGAAAGATGTAACCACTTGGTTAGGGCAACAAAACGTATATGATTTACTGAATTTAGCAGATGAGCAAGCGCAATCAATTGTTGATCAAGATATTCCAAATTGGTCAGAAACCCCTTTAGCAATGCTTGAAGAAATCTGTTGTACACTTTTTAAAGTAGAGGAGGGTATTGCTGCAATCGAACCTTATTGGAAGCTAGCAGGATGAGCAAAGAAGAAGCCCTACAATATACAGGAGAACCTCAACCTCCTAAAGAAGGGGTTAAGGACTTGAACCAGCGAGTATATTTCCCCTACTTACCCAGTGATGATTTAAAAGAGGCGGTGAATTTAGCGATCGCACTCCAACGACCACTACTTTTGGAAGGTGAACCGGGTTGTGGTAAAACTCGTTTGGCAAGAGCAGTTGCCTACGAGTTTACACATAAGTACTTGCAAAAAGACCAGCAAGGACAGCAAGAGTGGTGGGATTATTATATCTGGAATGTTAAATCTACAACTCGTGCCCGTGATGGATTGTATACCTATGATGCTGTTGCTCGATTACGGGATGCTCAATTAATGGGAACTAACCCACAGCAATTGCGAGAATTTATAGGGAATATAGAGACTGCGCAATTAAAGAGGCGATTGCAGGACAAAAAAAATTATCGCGAATTTGGAGCTTTAGGTAACGCATTGCAAGAACACCCTTACCGCCCCATCCTCCTGATTGATGAAATTGACAAGGCTGATAGTGATTTTGCTAATGATTTACTGCTTGAGCTAGAAGAATTACGTTTTGAAATACCTGAAACTGGAGAATCATTTCCTACTCCTGAACACAAGCCAATTATTTTTATTACCAGTAATCGAGAAAAGCCTTTACCCGAACCATTTCTCCGCCGATGTTTGTACTTCTTTGTCGAATTCCCTAAAAGAGAGAAATTAAGAGAAATTATTAATGCCCAATTTAAGAAATTAGAGAATAAAGAAGAAATTATCGAACAAGCTATAAATCGCTTCGAGGACATTCGCAGACTTCTGGAGGGTAAACCTGGAAGCAGACCACCGGGAACAAGTGAATTTCTAGAATTCCTCACTACTCTTTTAAATCGAGAGAATGTTGATAACGCATTGAAAGATTTAAATGATTTATCTGAGAAATTGCCATTACTGGGAACGCTTTTGAAGACGAAGCAAGATCAAGAATTATATCGCAAAAAGCAGCGTTAAATGTGAGATTTATGAGTATTTCCCACCCCATCTTACTCGATTCTTTGTTGTTAGACCTGTTTGAGAAGTTGCGAGAAGCAGGGATGAATCTAACGCTGGAACAGTATGATTTGTTGCGACAAGCAATTACTCAGGGCTATGGTTTAGGTGGATGGGAAGATTTAAGGCGGGTCTGTCGGTTATTGTGGGTCAAGCCCTGTGCCAATTATGATGCTAGTATTTTTGACCGCACTTTTGATCGCTATGTGCAGCAGCATCATGCCAAGATGCCTGTAAAACCCGATCCCACACCACCAGAAAATACTACTCTGACAAAGCCATCACAAAATCTGCCTCAGATTCCACCCAGGAGACGAAGAGTCCCATCGACTCAAACGGGTGAAATGCAGGTTCCAGTGGCTATTCAAACTTCATCAACCTCCCCAAGTTTTGAGAATGCTAGGAATAGTTTTCACCTCAGTCCGACCGATTTTCCAATTCAGTTGCAGGATGTCCAAATAGCTTGGCGTTTGCTGCGACGAGTAGTCCGGGTTGGGTTGGACTATGAATTGGACATTGAAGCAACTCTTGAGCAAATTGAACAAGAAGGCATTTTTAGTGATGTAGTCATGCGTCCTGTACGAACTCAACAGGCAGAACTTTTGCTACTGATTGATGACAATTCTGCAATGATACCATTTTTCCCTGCCTTTCAGCCCTTTATTCAAGCAATTGAAGAAGCTCGGATTACACCTGCCCGGATCTATCGTTTTACTAGTTATCCTGACGAGTTTCTTTATGATTGGCATCACCCTACTAGAGTCGAACCTCTCACCAACCTCTTGCCAAGACTGCATCGTAACCGCACAATTGCCATAATTTTAAGTGATGGGGGATCTGCAACAACAACATATAGTCAAGAGCGAATTGAAGGGATGTCGAAGTTTTTTACAGTATTATCGCCTTGTATTCGACAGTTAATTTGGCTTAATCCGCTTCCCCCTAAGCGATGGGAGCAAACCTCTGCCTGGACAATTGATGCAGTACTAAACGGTAAGATGTTGACTTATGAACCTGCGAGTTTGCTATCAGCAACACGAGAAAATCAACAACAGAGTATGATTAGCACATGGCAAATGTATACAACAGAGAGGATTTGACAACTCGCCGCATTCGGGTTTTTGAAAGCCGCTACGAAAAGAATGCGTTTGATTTGGCTTGCCATGCTGCTTTTCCGCTGACTCTCACTTCTGATTTGCTGTACTGTTTGCGTGAGAATTTTGTGCGGGAATGTCCTTGGTATGCAGTGGCAGATGTGTTGCTATCAGGATTATGCCAACCTGCAGGTTATGACCTTTATGAGATGGAGGGGAAAACTCGCGATCGCTTGCTTCGTCATTTATGTGATGATTTTGGAGAACAGCGACTCAAGGAAGTTGCAAATTTCATGTCCCAGTATATTACAAATCGCTTACAGAACGATCTTGCGTTTGTCGTTGGCGATCGCCCAGAGTGGACAGCACTAGCATACTTAAGTCCAGATGCAAAAGATCTGAAAGCCGCAATTATGGGAGAATTGCAAAAGTTGACAGCTTCCACAGATTCTAAACAGCGCATTCGATGGGCAGTATTAGTCGAAAGTTATGCTGACCTCTTATCAGAAAAAGGTTTTTACCCCTTGCTGTCGCAATGGGCACAGAATACACTTAATGGTGAACCTATCAAAGATGAGTGGACAAAACTTGCCTCAGTGATGGGAATTTCACTGCAATCTTTTGAGTTTAGTGTGGCAACAATAATCCTAGAGGATGAGTTTGCCGAAGAGTTGCAGCCCTTTGAGTTTAAAACTGTGACAGTTGATGCTTACGGACAAGTAGTCAAAGAAGAACAAAACAAAGCGTTTTATTTTGTAGAGTTTTTAGGTGAACTAAAAGACGGAGTAGCATTGGGAATAGAGATGGTGGCAATTCCGGGAGGAACTTTTGTGATGGGATCGCCACCAGACGAACCACAACGCTATCAAGATGAGAGTCCCCAGCATAGGGTGATGGTGCAACCGTTTTTCTTGGGTAAGTATCCAATCACTCAAGCGCAGTGGCGATTTGTAGCACACTTACCCCAAGTAAATAGTGAGCTAGACTCAGATCCGTCTCATTTCAAAGCAGATAATCGCCCTGTTGAAAACGTCTCTTGGTACGATGCTGTGGAATTTTGCGATCGCCTTTCTCAATATACGGGTAGACATTATCGGTTGCCAAGTGAAGCAGAATGGGAATATGCTTGTCGTGCTGGAACTACTACTCCATTTCACTTTGGCGAGACAATGACGACTGATTTAGCCAATTATCGAGGTACAGATAACGAAAAATACAAGTGGTCAGGTTCTTATGGTAGAGGTCCCAAAGGAATTTATCGTGAACAAACAACAGAAGTAGGAAGCTTTCCTGGCAATACTTTTGGGTTATACGATATGCACGGCAATGTATGTGAATGGTGTGCAGACTATTCCCATGATGATTATGAGGGCGCACCCACAGACGGAAGTGAATGGCATTACGATAATGATAATCAGGGAGAAAGGCTGCTACGCGGTGGTTCGTGGCACGTCAGTCCTGATGACTGCCGTTCTGCCAGCCGCAACCGGAACTTCCCGGACAACGACTACTACAACATCGGATTTCGGGTAGTGTGTGATGCCGCGCCGAGGACTTTTTAGCCCTTAGCACTTTACCCTTCTTTTTTTGCTTATCAAATTTTTACAGCAGTTTTCACTTATTTAGACCACATTTTTTAACGTTGCATATTGAACGAACGATCGCCTCACGCAAAAGTTAGCAACGGATGACATAACGGATGTAACGGATGATTTAACTGTGGGACGATGAGCATAGCGCATCCGCTACATCTCGTACATTCACCGTTGCCAAAAATTCTATTCATCTGACATAACAGATGTAACGGATAATTTAACTGTGGTTCTACGACCATAGCGCATCCGCTACATCCGTTATGTCATCCGTTGCCAAAAATTCTATTCATTCAAGAAATAATTAGAGAGAAAGAAACAGGTAGAAATCAATGGCAAAAATAGTTATTAACACGACCCAAAAGACAGCGCAATACTATAAAGAAGACTTAGATAATGGAATCCAGTTAGAGATGGTACTCATTCCTGGCGGTTACTTTATGATGGGTGCACCAGAAATAGAAGCAGGTAGTAGCGACAGGGAACGTCCCCAACACCAAGTAACAGTTCCAACCTTCTTCATGAGTAAATACCCCGTGACTCAGGCGCAATGGCGAACTGTGGCGGCTCTCCCCCAAGTAAACCGGGAACTAGACCCCGACCCATCACACTTTAAAGGGGATAATTTACCAGTAGAGACAATTTCTTGGTATGAAGCGGTAGAGTTTTGTGATAGAATATCAAAACATCCTGAGCGACACTACCGACTTCCTAGTGAAGCAGAGTGGGAGTATGCTTGCCGTGCGGGCACGACAACCCCGTTCCACTTCGGCGAAACAATTACGCCGGAGTTAGTGAACTACAACGGCAACTATACATATGGCTCCGCTCCCCAAGGAGAGTACCGTGCGAAAACAACACCAGTAGGTAGCTTCAATGCTGCAAATGCCTTTGGGTTGTACGATATGCACGGGAATGTTTGGGAATGGTGCGCTGACAACTGGCACAGGAATTACGAAGGCGCACCAACAGACGGTAGCCCTTGGATTTATGAGAATCTGGTTGCGCGTGATAATGATAATTATTATCGGTTGCTGCGGGGCGGTTACTGGTCCTCCTTTCCGAGGAATTGCCGCTCGGCGTGTCGCGACTGCTACGACAATCCGGACTTCAGGTACAACTACGTCGGGTTTCGGGTTGTGGTTTCCGCCGCGAGGACTTAAATCTTTACTCTTTTGCCCTTTAGCCCTCTACGCTTTTTGTTTTTCCCTTACCCCCCGCCGAAGGCGATCTATATTTTTTTTTATTTGGCACGACTATCAATAGTATGGAAGAAGTGGTAGATTTTGTCAAAGGGGTTGTGCAGAGTGAAACTTACTCGTAATGCGTCCACATCCGAATTATCTTAACTACTTGCTCGGATTCGATTACCTCATATACCAAACGATGCTGTATATTTATCCGGCGAGAATAAGCACCTGATAAGTCACCAACCAGCTTTTCATAAAGCGGAGGATTTTGAAAAGGATTTTCTTCAAGGACTGCGAGTAATTCCTCGGCTTTCTCCTTCAAATTACTAGAAACTAACTTCTTCGCGTCTTTTTGCGCTTGTTTTGTATAAACCAACTTCCAACTCACCAATCCAAAGCCCCATCACATTCTTCGATAGGAGTTGCTAACCCTTCTTTTATAGATTCTCGCATTTCAGGGACAGATAATAAGTAAAGAGTTTCCTGAATAGCAGACCAGTCTTTTTCAGCAAGCAGAATTGCATTACCACGCTCACCCTGAATAATAACGGGTTTACCCTGCTCTGAAACTTGGTCGATTAGCTTTTGTAAATTATTTTGAGCGTCGTTGACGGGAAGCAAAGACATGATGCTTTTTCTGACTCACTGTAACTTTACTCTAGCTGATCTACGAACTTATGCAAACCTGAGTTCGACGTAAGTTGGTTAGCCGACATCTTGCCCCAGCAGTTTCTCACCGCTAGGCGTTGAAAACCCTGTAGGCGATGCGGAGAAACTCGACGACTTGGTGCAATATCATCATTAAAATAGGCTTAGTCGGTGATGGGAATAATCGCATCAATATTGGAGGGGAAGGTTTGGTGTAGGCTGGGGTCAAAGGGTTGTCCGGCGTGTATGGCGATGTTGTTTACCTTTTTTGTTCAGATGCTCTTGAACTTGCTTGGCAAACCTATCTACACTCAAACTATAACTCAATACAGTTCAGTTAAGCACCAGATCAGAAACCCGGTTTCTCTTAGAAACCGGGTTTCTTTGCTCCCACCTATCCTTAACTGAACCGTATTGAACTATAACTTTGCTTGTTATTTTAGCTACCAAATAATTACTTTGGCAAAAGCCCAAGCATTCAAATAAGGCTCACCCACCTTGACAGCAAAAGCCGCCTTAATAAGTTTGTAGTGAGGACTTCAGTCCTCTTGCACTCTTAAGCAAGGAGTACCGTCCTGACTACAAACAAGTTTTATTATGGGCGATTGACCGGACATCATATAAATTGACTAAAAATCAGGGTTTAATGTCTGCTAATGTTCCTCAAAACCCATAAAAATTATGTCTGATAAGGTGAGTGACATTATTTGTAGAGCGACAAATTATTTACGAAAAAATGACCAGCCTACTACAGCTGGTCTATAAAAGTTTCTCTTTACGTTGTCTTCTCAATAAAGTTAAACCCAAGATGCGCGTTCCCAAAACGCACCGGGCAATTTTTCTTTACACTTTACAGTATTGTAACAGCCAACACAGATTATTCGGGGAGATTTATAAAAAAAAAGATAATAAATCAGGGAATTAGCCTCTATCTTTAAGAAGAATTAAATAGGGGGGGAGTGGGGAGTGG
>CAXTSI010000176.1:0-15687 GCA_964246695.1 uncultured bacterium | reverse complement strand
GCACTAATTAAACTGGTAGAGGTGGTCAACAACCAAACAATAATTCATCTAAGCGTCACCCCTAGTTTGTCTCCTCAAATAAGTACTTTACCCAACCCCAATCGCCTAATTATCGATGTTCAACCCGATGCTATGGTAAATCGGGATATAACTTGGGCACCGGGATTACGCTGGCGACAGCAGTTGGTGAATTTAGGTCAGGAACGCTTGGACGTTGTGTGGTTGGAAGTTAGTCGTCGGGTTGGAATAAAACTGAAACCGATTTGGACGAACCCCGATACCCTCGTAGGTACTGCTCCCCTGATGCAAACTGCACAACGTTACTTAGCAGTAGCGGCAATCAATGGTGGTTTTTTTAACCGCAATAACCAATTACCTTTGGGAGCAATTCGCCGGGACGGTCAATGGTTGTCAAGTCCGATTCTCAATCGGGGAGCGATCGCCTGGAATGATGCAGGGCAATATTACATTGGTCGTCTCACTCTGCTAGAAACTTTAATCGGAACAAATAATGTGCAGTTGCCGATTTCGACCCTCAACAGTGGTTACGTTCAGAATGGCATTGCCCGTTACACTCCTGTTTGGGGAGCAACTTACACTCCTCTAAGCGACAATGAAATCATCCTCGTTGTTCAGAAAAACCAAGTTACCAGTCAATTACCAGTCGGCAAAGCTGGTCAAACCCCTGTTCCCATTCCCCAAAATGGCTATTTGCTAACTTTACGTGGTAACGCTGCTAGTGCTTCAAAATTACCCATTGACTCTTTTGTACGCATTATCAGCACCACCAGTCCCGCTGATTTAAACCTTTACCCCCACATTATGGGAGCTGGACCACTGCTGTTGCAAAATCGTCAAATTGTTCTTGATGCTAAAGCTGAACAATTCAGCAATGCCTTTATTTCCCAAAAGGCTGTTCGTAGTAGCATCTGCACCACTGCAACAGGAACCCTCATTATTGCTGCCGTACACAATCGCGCTGGTGATTCGGGACCTACTTTGGCGGAACTAGCCCAAGTAACGCAGCTTTTGGGATGTGTGGATGCCCTAAATTTGGATGGCGGTAGTTCCACTAGTCTTTATTTGGGAGGGCAACTACTTGACCGCAGTCCTAGTACTGCAGCTCGTGTTCACAATGGAATTGGTATTTTCTTGAGTCATTAGTCATTGGTAATTGGTCATTGGTCATTGGTTACAAAGGACTATGGACTTTAAAGCTTCGTATAAGCTGTTTTGTTGCTTAATGAAGACTTTATGTAGACAGATGATTTTCAGCAGTTCTCGATTACACCTACGCATTTGATTTTGCTATGTTGGCAGAGGTGACATGAATTGCTAATTTTCACGGTTGCCATATCGCGCCATATTTTTCATCAATAGTTTAAAGTACAAGGAATTTATCCCTGTACGAAAACGTGTAAAAAAACGAGGTAACTATGGCTCAAATCCAAGAAGCAACACAAGCTCACACACTGCCCCTACCACCAGCTGCCGCCCCCAAAGGCATTGCGGCGACAGAACTTCGCCCTTGGGGTTCTTTTACGGTTTTGGAAGAAGGGCGCGGATACAAAATCAAGCGCATTGAAGTTAAGCCGGGACATCGTCTCAGCTTGCAAATGCACCACCACCGCAGTGAACACTGGATTGTTGTCTCTGGCACGGCTAGAGTAACCTGTGGCGAGGCAGAAGTGATACTGAGCAATAATCAGTCAACCTATGTACCTCAGTGTACAACTCATCGTCTAGAGAATCCTGGCGTGATTCCCTTGGTGTTGATCGAAGTACAAAATGGGGAATACCTGGGAGAAGATGACATTATTCGTTACCAAGACGACTACGCCCGCACCGAGAAATCAAACCACCAATTAACATCTGTGGTTTAAAAATTTAACATTAAATTGTTTTTGCTAACCACCTGACAAGTCCCTGCCCGATTAGGGTAGGGACTTAATTGTTAATTGCTAATTGCTAATGGCTAATTGCTAATTGTTACCTATTACCCATTACCAGCCCTAACTATCAACTCCTGCAACTTACGTTAATATTTAAGATGGGGTTTCAATTTTGTAGCAAATTCGATGATTCATCTGAGTGCAGCAGCCGTAAGTGAGATCGGGCGATTAAGGTCAAAGCAGCCAAACTGCTTGTTTCGATTGGCAGTTAAACCCGGTGGCTGTTCCGGATGGTTTTACGATATGACCTTTGAGTCAGCGGTAAAGGTTGGCGATCGCGTTTTTGAAGAACTTGGTATTCAAGTCGCGATTGATGCCGAAAGTCTACAATACATCAACGGCTTACAGTTGGATTATTCAGAGGATCTGATGGGCGGTGGTTTTCGCTTCCACAACCCCCAGGCGATCGCTACTTGTGGTTGTGGTAACTCATTCTCCACCTAATGGCTAATTGCTAATTGCTCATGGCTAATTGCTAATGGCAAAAACGTAATTAGCCATTAGCAAAAAAAAGTTGACATGAATATATATAGTAAGGTATAATGAGAATTTGTTAAAACTTAGCAATAAAACAGCTTAACATGCTGTAACTCATGCCAACAATACAGCAACTCATACGTAATGAACGCGAACAAGCGCGTCAGAAAACCAAGTCCCCAGCTCTGAAACAATGCCCACAACGTCGGGGTGTTTGTACCAGAGTCTACACGACCACACCGAAAAAGCCTAACTCAGCTTTGCGCAAAGTAGCGCGGGTAAGACTTACTTCTGGATTTGAAGTTACCGCTTACATTCCAGGAATTGGTCACAACTTGCAAGAACATTCGGTTGTGATGATCCGTGGAGGTCGGGTTAAGGATCTACCAGGCGTGAGATACCACATTATCCGTGGAACCTTAGATACAGCCGGAGTCAAAGACCGCAAGCAAGGTCGTTCCAAGTATGGAACTAAGCGACCAAAGAAACAAGCTTAAGCTAGATTAATCGTCAGCTGGCTCAATTAATTGCGGCAGAGGTGGCGCTGGTTCAGCTTGAAAGAGGTTAGCGTACCTCTAGTAAATAAGATTGCGAATAAGAGAGCGAGCGGGCACCTGTTCGTAAAAGATGTAATTGCAAATGCTCGAATTGCAGTTAGGTTGCTTTGTCAAAGCAATATTCATAGATGCTAGCCGATTGACAGAAATCAAGTTAAATTGGTATAGCTTCTACTTGCACCCTACCAATTTTGGATTTGGGATTTCAGATTCTGGATTAGAAGTTAGGGGAGAATCCAGTTAATAATCTAAAATCTAAAATCCAAAATTTTTAGTAAATCGTGAGTGTAGGAAATTTTCAGAGTGCTGTAAGCGACAGCAAAATTTTCAACCTATATATATGTATATAAATATATAGAAGGTATATAATGTTGTCGCCTTGTTTGTCTAATTGAGAGCAGCAAGTCAGAAGGTCAGCGCTCTTTGTAGTCTTCAGCTTGATCGAAGTTGTCCAATACTGCAAGCGCACATAGTATAGTTGCCAAAACCAAACTAAGGGTTAAGTATGTCTCGTCGTGGTGTTATTCAAAGGCGCCCAGTTCCGCCAGACTCCGTGTATAACAGCCGTCTTGTTAGCATGATAGTTCGGCGGGTGATGCGTCATGGGAAAAAATCACTTGCCTCACGGATTGTTTATAATGCCTTGAAAACTATTGAGGAACGCACTGGTGGCGATGCCTTGGAAACGTTTGAAAGAGCAGTGCGGAATGCTACGCCTTTGGTAGAAGTAAAAGCTCGGCGAGTAGGCGGGGCTACGTACCAAGTACCAATGGAAGTGCGATCGGATCGGGGTACTACCCTAGCACTGCGTTGGCTCGTGCAGTATTCCAGGTCTAGACCTGGTCGTACAATGGCAAGCAAACTGGCAAATGAGTTAATGGATGCTGCTAACGAAACCGGAAATGCAATTCGCAAACGGGAAGAAACGCACCGGATGGCGGAAGCAAACAAAGCTTTTGCACACTATCGTTACTAAGTAAAAAACCGATATATCGTGATTCAAAGCGATATATCGTGCTAATTACAAAAAAAAGACGGTTTTCCGTAAAAGTATAACATCTTTAACAAAGTGTAATATACAAGATATCATGGGGCAAAAACTATAGGAGGTTATTGTGGCACGTATAAACCCGCTAGAGAGAGTACGCAATATCGGCATTGCGGCGCATATAGATGCGGGTAAAACAACGACAACAGAGAGAATATTGTTTTACTCTGGGATAATTCATAAGATTGGTGAAGTCCATGAAGGAACCGCTGTAACCGACTGGATGGAACAGGAGCGGGAGCGGGGAATTACTATTACTGCTGCTGCCATTAGTACCAGCTGGAATAATCATCAAATTAACATTATCGATACTCCCGGACACGTTGACTTCACAATTGAAGTAGAACGTTCCATGCGGGTGCTGGATGGTGTAATTACAGTTCTATGTTCTGTAGGCGGTGTGCAGCCTCAAACAGAAACTGTGTGGCGTCAAGCAGATCGTTATAAAATACCTCGGATCATTTTTATCAACAAGATGGATCGCACAGGCGCGAACTTTTATAAAGTTCACGAGCAGGTACGCGATCGCCTCCGGGCTAACGCGATCGCCATTCAGTTGCCTATAGGCAGTGAAAACGAATTCCGGGGTATTGTTGATTTGGTGAAGATGAGTGCATACATCTATACCAACGACCAGGGAACTGATATCCAGGAAACTGATATACCCGAAGATATGCAAGCTCAGGTAGAAGAACACCGGACCAAACTGATTGAAGCGGTATCGGAAACTGACGATAACCTGATGACCAAGTACTTCGAGGGCGAAGCACTTACCGAAGACGAAATCCGGATCGCCTTGCGTAAAGGCACAATAGCAGGCACTATTGTGCCATTGCTCTGCGGCTCAGCCTTTAAAAACAAAGGTGTGCAGCTCATGTTGGATGCGGTAGTAGATTACCTACCCGCACCAAACGACGTACCGCCAATTCAAGGGCTATTGCCGAATGGCGATACTGTTGAACGTCGCGCCGACGACAATGAACCACTGTCGGCACTGGCATTCAAGATTATGGCTGACCCCTACGGTCGCCTGACCTTCGTTCGCGTCTATTCTGGCATCCTCAAAAAAGGCAGCTATGTCTACAACGCCACGAAAAACAAGAAAGAAAGAATTTCTCGTTTGGTGGTTTTAAAGGCGGACGATCGGCTCGACGTGGATGAACTAAGAGCAGGTGATTTGGGAGCCGCTTTGGGATTGAAAGACACCTTGACAGGTGACACAATTTGTGATGAAGGCGCACCAGTGATTCTGGAATCCCTGTTCATTCCAGAGCCTGTGATCTCGGTGGCGGTAGAACCCAAAACCAAGAACGACATGGATAAGCTGTCCAAAGCCTTACAATCCCTTTCCGAAGAAGACCCAACCTTCCGCGTTCATGTCGATCCGGAAACCAACCAAACCGTGATCGCAGGCATGGGAGAGCTACACCTGGAAATTCTGGTTGACCGAATGTTACGAGAATTCAAAGTAGAAGCGAACGTCGGTGCGCCGCAAGTAGCTTACCGCGAAACAATTCGTAAGCGTGTCAACAAAGTCGAAGGTAAATTCATCCGCCAAAGCGGTGGAAAAGGTCAGTACGGTCACGTTGTGATTGACTTGGAACCAGGAGAACCTGGAACTGGCTTTGAATTCGTTTCCAAAATTGTTGGTGGTACCGTACCTAAAGAGTACATTTCGCCAGCAGAAGCAGGAATGAAAGAAAGCTGCGAATCGGGTGTTCTAGCTGGATATCCACTAATTGACGTCAAAGCAACGCTGATAGATGGGTCTTACCACGATGTAGACTCGTCAGAAATGGCTTTCAAAATCGCTGGTTCAATGGCAATGAAAGAGGCGGTAATGAAAGCTTCACCCGTGCTGTTAGAGCCTATGATGAAAGTTGAAGTTGAAGTTCCCGAAAACTTCCTTGGGGATGTTATGGGAGACCTCAATTCCCGTCGTGGGCAAATTGAGGGCATGGGATCTGAGCAGGGCCTTGCCAAAGTAACTGCTAAAGTCCCATTAGCAGAAATGTTTGGCTACGCCACTGATATCCGGTCGAAGACTCAAGGGCGGGGCATTTTCTCCATGCAGTTTAGCCACTACGAAGAAGTGCCTCGCAACGTGGCTGAAGCAATCATCGCTAAAAGCAAAGGAAACGCTTAAAAGAGTTATGGGTTATGAGTTATGAGTTATGAGTTATGAGTTGAAATTAGCTCAACACTCAAAACTTATAACTCCTCTCAAAACTCTGATTGAAGGAAAAACTCAAAATTCAAAACTCGAAACTATTCTCATGGCACGCGCAAAGTTTGAAAGGAATAAACCCCACGTTAACATCGGTACGATTGGCCACGTTGACCATGGGAAAACCACGTTGACGGCAGCTATTACCATGACCTTAGCAGCTATGGGTCAGGCTGTAGCTAAGGGTTACGACCAAATCGATAACGCACCAGAAGAAAAGGCACGGGGTATTACCATCAATACCGCTCACGTAGAGTATGAAACTGGCAATCGCCACTATGCTCACGTAGATTGCCCAGGACACGCTGACTATGTGAAGAACATGATCACGGGTGCTGCTCAGATGGATGGTGCCATCCTCGTGGTTTCTGCTGCTGATGGTCCTATGCCTCAAACCCGCGAACACATTCTACTAGCAAAGCAGGTCGGCGTTCCTAGCCTAGTTGTCTTCTTGAACAAAGAAGACATGGTAGACGACGCAGAACTACTGGAACTGGTAGAACTGGAAGTCCGGGATTTGCTCTCAAGCTACGATTTCCCAGGTGACGATATCCCCATTGTCACAGGCTCCGGTCTACAGGCGCTGGAAAAAATGACTGCTACCCCTAAGACAAAGCGGGGTGAAGATCCGTGGGTAGATAAAATCTACTCTTTGATGGATGCCGTAGACTCATACATCCCCACTCCGGAGCGAGATATTGATAAGCCCTTCCTGATGGCTGTAGAAGACGTATTCTCGATCACAGGTCGTGGTACAGTAGCTACTGGTCGGATTGAGCGGGGTAAAGTCAAAATCGGCGACAACGTAGAACTAGTAGGCATTAGACCCACTCGTAGCACCACCGTAACCGGGATCGAGATGTTCAAGAAGAGCCTCGATGAAGGTATGGCAGGAGATAACGCCGGCATCCTGCTGCGCGGTATGCAGAAAGCCGATATTGAACGCGGCATGGTGATCGCCAAGCCAGGTTCCATTACCCCCCATACCCAATTTGAAGGTGAAGTGTATGTCCTAACAGAGAAAGAAGGCGGTCGTAAGACTCCGTTTTTCCCTGGCTACCGTCCTCAGTTCTATGTGCGGACAACCGATGTAACTGGCACTATCAGAACCTTTGTTGCTGATGATGGCAGTGAAGCGGAAATGGTAATGCCCGGAGACCGCATCAAGATGACTGTGGAACTCATCAGCCCGATTGCTATTGAGCAAGGAATGCGCTTCGCTATTCGTGAAGGTGGTCGCACCATCGGTGCTGGTGTCGTCGCAAAAATCGTTAAGTAGCACACCCATTACCCTAACAATATCTAGAGCAGAGATGGTATAATGCCTCTCTGCTCTTTTATCTGAATAGTTAGTTGTTAGTTGTTAGTTGTTGGTTGTTAGTTGTTAGTTGTTAGTTGTTAGTGGTTAGTTGTTAAATAAAACCACTAACCACTAACTACTAACCACTGTACGGGCGAACGGTGAGACAGCCCGCGAGAGGAGGTTTTCCCGTTGGGCAGGAGCACCCCTACTAACCACTAACCACTAACAACTAACAACCAACAACTAACAACCAACAACTAACCAGAACCAGGAAAATTTCAAATGGCAACGCTACAGCAGCAAAAGATTAGAATTCGCTTGCAGGCATTTGACCGACGCTTGTTGGATACATCTTGCGAGAAGATAGTAGACACAGCCAACCGCACTAATGCCACAGCTATAGGACCTATTCCTTTACCAACAAAACGTCGAATATACTGTCTATTACGATCGCCTCACGTAGATAAGGATTCGCGAGAACACTTTGAAACTCGTACCCATCGCCGGATTATTGACATTTACCAGCCAAGTTCTAAAACTATTGATGCACTGATGAAACTTGACCTACCATCAGGTGTGGACATTGAAGTAAAACTGTAATAGTTATTTGCTAGTTGTTAGTGGTTAGTAGAGGAGAAATATCGATTAACAATTAACAACTAACTACTGTACGGGCGAACAGCCGTTCGCCCCTACTACCTTCGCCCCAGAAGAAATCTATCTCAGGGCTTTTTATTAGTAGTAAAACAAAATGATAGAATGAAAAAAAAGTAATAGAAAAAGCAGAGAAGAATATATTGTAAAGGTTAAATTTATACCAAGGTAACAATGACATTCTCTTCTAAAATTGCGGTTCGTGAATTACCTCTGTTCCCGTTACCGGAAGTGGTCCTGTTTCCCAGCAGACCATTGCCCCTGCAAATCTTTGAACCTCGCTACCGAATCATGATGAACACGATTTTGGAGAGCGATCGTCGGTTCGGTGTGCTGATGGTAGATCCAGCGAAAAGCACGATCGCCAATATTGGCTGCTGTGCTGAAATTATTCATTACCAGCGCTTGCCAGATCACAGGATGAAAATGTGGACTTTGGGACAGCAAAGGTTTCGCCTCCTAGAGTATGTTCGAGAAAAGCCGTACCCTGTTGGCTTGGTCGAGTGGATTGAAGACCAGCCATCAGCTAAAGATCTACGACCTTTGGCAACTGATGTAGAACAACTTCTACGAGATGTTGTCCGTCTCTCAGCCAAGTTAACTGAACAAAACATTGAATTGCCAGAGGATTTGCCAGATTTGCCCATGGAACTATCTTACTGGGTAGCGAGCAACCTCTACGGCGTCGCTGTAGAGCAGCAAACATTGTTAGAAACGCAGGACACTGCCACTCGATTAGAACGGGAAGCAGCAATTTTGACTTCTACTCGCAATCACCTGGCAGCTCGTACCGTTCTTAAAGACACCTTAAATGAAAAATTATAAATAGTTAGTGGTTAGTAGTTAGTGGTTAGTAGTTAGTAGTTAGTAGTTAATGGCTAATGGCTAATGGCTTTTAACAATTAGCAATTAGCAATTAGCAATTAGCAATTAGCAATTAGCAATTAGCAACTACCAACTACCAACTAACCACTATCAACTACCAACTACCAACTAACAACTAACTCACTGATAAAACACTGTAACTGCCAAAAATTTTCAGCACTTCTGTATGGCTGATTAATTCGGCTATAGCAGATTGCACTTGAGGATTGCTGGCGTCGGCTTCTAAATCAATGAAAAATAAGTATTCCCCTAGCGATCGCTTTGTAGGGCGAGACTCAATCCGGCTGAGATTAATGCCCAGTTGAGCAAATACTTGTAGTTGTTTAACTAGAGCACCTGGTACATTGGCAAGCGTACTGAATGCAAGCGAGGTATGACTGGCACTTATTGAATTAGCCTGATAGGTAGCGCCTAATTGACCCTGACTTACTACCCAGAAGCGAGTAAAATTTTCAGGATAGTCGTTAATACCCTTGGCTAGTATGGGCAAGTGATATAGTTGCGCCGCTCTTGGAGATGAGATAGCCGCAGCTGTTAAGTTATGCTCTAGTAGCAGCAGCGACTCGGTTGTCGAGTTACTAGCAATTAGCTCTACAGTCGGGAGAAATCGCTCCAACCATCCCTGACATTGTGCTAATGCCTGCGGATGAGAGTAAACTGTCTTGATGTCATCTAAGCTAGCAGCACAGGAAATTAATGTATGGGCGATTGGTAGCACCAAAGCTAGCTGAATTTGCAAACTATCCAGTTGCCACATTGTATCTGAGGTCATAGTCACACTACCTTCAATAGAATTTTCTACTGGGACAACGGCTAACAGTGCCTGACCTTGGGCAACAGATCCTAGTGTTTGGGCGATGCTGGGATAGGGGCATAAAACAGCTTCAGATCCTGTAGTTTTTCTCAACCAGTTGAGATAAAACATAGCTGCTTGTTCTGTATATGTGCCAGGAGGTCCTAAATGTGCGATCGATAGGGTCATGAGGTATGATTAAATAGAGGAGTGAAGACTGCTAATTGTTAATTGCTAATTGCTAATTGCTAATATCTGACTAATGGTGGATAACAGCAAGCCAATATAGTTTGTAATATATTAGTTTGCTTGGCAGAAGATTGCTGCTATACAATCAAAACATAATTTATTAAAAAATAATAGAATTATAACACAATTATTGTTATTTTCTCATGCCTACTAGTTTTACTGCCTCTCTATCAGTTGAAATTGCTGTTCCAGAGCAGCCTATTCCGATTCAGCACTACTTACGTCAGCCTCAACGCTTAGTTAGTGCTTTAGTTGACCCCAGCCGCGTGCAGCAAATTTCTGAAGAAGTTTTTCGCTTGAAAATGCGTCCTCTCAATTTTATATCGCTCAGCATTCAACCTACTGTAGATATGAGAGTGTGGGCAGAGTCAAACGGAACAATTCATGTGAAATCAATAGGTTGTGAGATTCTGGGTGTAGATTACATTAATGAGCGGTTTTCTCTAGATTTAAAAGGGCATCTGTCTCCCTACCAACTAAGCACTGGTACTCGTCTGACAGGAAGAGCCGACTTAGAAGTGCAGGTGGAGTTACCACCACCCTTTTGCTTCACCCCGAAGGTGATTTTGGAAGCCACTGGCAATAGTCTGCTGAAAAGCGTTCTGTTAACTATTAAGCAAAGATTGCTACACCATCTTTTGGCGGATTACCGTAAGTGGGTGATATCACAAACGAAAGAAATAGAGCTTGGTGATGAAATTGGTGAGTTACCAATCCTCAATCCCGAGTGATTTTTTGGGAATTATCTTATAGCGGTTCTTAAGGGAGCTACAATACATAAATGCTTGTGGAAGTCAGAATAATTCGTAATTATTACCCCTCCAAACACAGCTAACTCCTCCTAGGTTCTGATATTAAGTTCGCCTAAATACTTATAATAAGCGACCTCTGTACGCCAGTCGCCCGTAGATCGGGAAACACTCGTGTCGCCGCTGACCTGCCCCAACTCCCTCCCTGATTAGGGGAGGGACAACCTTGAATTAGCTCAAAGGCGGGGAGAGGTTAGGACTAAAGGTTATTGTTGGCAAGGACGAAAGGACTTGCGATGCAAAGGTGAGACACCATACTTTTGCAGCGCTTTAAGATGTCGCTGACTTCCATAACCTTTGTTGCGCTCTAAGTCATACATAGGGTACTTAGAGGCGAGACGAAGTACTAAATCGTCACGCCAAACTTTAGCAACAATGCTAGCAGCGGCAATAGCGAGCGATCGCTCATCTCCTTTTACTATTGTTTGTTGCGGGAATGGTAAGTCGCGTATCGACTGATTACCATCAATTAAACAGAGAGTGGGCTGCACATAAAGCTTCAGAACAGCCCGCTTCATTGCCAGCAGTGATGCTTCCAGGATATTGATCTGGTCAATTTCGGCACTTGTGGCAAAACCGATTTTCCAGTCTGCCAATGTACAAACAAGCCGCGCTAACTGAGTTCTTCTTTTACTAGACAGTTGTTTGCTGTCTTTTATTTGGGCTGCGATCAGGGACGGTAAAGCATGCGCTGGTAGGATCACTGCTGCCGCAACTACAGGACCAAACAAAGCACCTCGCCCCACTTCGTCCACGCCTGCAACCACTCCTTGAAAGCTTGACAGCATGGAGAACTCCAGCCAATCTGCTGACATTAGGGGTGCTGGCGACCAAAGATCTGCGACAACTTGCTCTGTCTTAACCATATCTTTTGTTAAGTCTCAGATGTCATAGACGTACCTGTTTCTGTAGCAGAGGAACGACGGCGACGGCGACGGTTGACAGAGGAGGCGTTGCTATTTTCATCATCCTCCATCACAGAAGAATCTAATATCTCAGTTGGAACTTCAACTTCAGTCAAGGATTCAGTTGGTGGTTCAAAGATTCGTGGTTCAAAGATTCGTGGTTCAACTATTCGTGGTTCAACTATTCGTGGTTCAACTATTCGTCGTTCAACGATTGCTTCACGAATTGCAGGTGCGGTAGCAGTTGATTCTGAGGTAGATTCAGTCGGTGTCGCAGGATCTTGCCCTGGTACTGTGACGTTAATAATCACAGACTTGGGATTTTTCACCTCCCGATTTAAACGCACCTTCTCTAAAGGAGAAACTCCCATCAAAGCGTAAACATCTTGTTCTTTTGGTGTCATTTCTACAGTGATAATCTCTGGTGGTTCTACTACTGGTTTGACTGGCTCTAACTTAGTAGTTCTAACACGCTCTGTTTTTTCACCCCAAGCCACCACTTTGTTAACAGGGGGTAAAGATATCTCTGGTGGTGCGGCGGGAGCATCTCCTTCAGCATCAATGTCCAATGGCTCGTCGTTGACAAAAGCTATTGAGTCAGCACCAATCCGTGGCTCATCTTTGCCATTCGTCCCATTTATCCCCAACCGAGTACTAGTACTACGGCGGGTACGACGCTTTGTGCGATCGCTGACTTCGTGATAGCTAGGATGATTATCCAGATTTAGGGCACTATAGTCAGTATCAGTATCGTCTCCTTCCACAAATTGATGATCGTAAGTTTCCCGTGGCTCCGTTATGCGAGCAATTGGCAAACGCGGTTCCTTGTGAGGCAGAGATACAAAGCGCTCTGGGAATTCTGCTGGTGTTGGCAATCTGCTTTCATTTTCTCCTGGCAAATGGACAATATGACCATTACCGCCACAAGTGGGACAAGTTTGACCAAACAATTCGTAAATGTTTTGACCTTGACGCTTACGGGTTAGTTCTACCAAACCCAGCTCGGTGAGTTGGGCAATCTGGGGACGAGCTTTGTCTGCTTTCAGTGCTTTATTGAAATGTTCGAGAACTTGCAATTGATCGCGTCGTGATTCCATATCAATGAAATCCACGACAATCACTCCAGCAATATTGCGTAGCCGCAGTTGGCGGGCAATTTCTGTGGCAGATTCGCAGTTTGTCCAAAGAACAGTTTCTCGGGCTGTTGCCGATCGCGTAAAGGAGCCGGAGTTAACATCTATTACCGTTAATGCTTCTGTCGGCTCAATAATAATGTAGCCTCCACTCGGTAAATCTACCCGTGGTTTGAGCGCTTCTCGAATCGCAGCACTGATGCGGAAGTATTCTAAAATCGGCTGGCGATCGCGATGATGGTCAATCAACAAACCTTGTGGAGTTTGTCCGCCACTCCAGTTTTGCAAATACTGCTTCACCCGCTTCAAACCAGTACTGGAATCGACCACAATCCGATTTACATCTGCGCCGTACATATCTCGCAGTACGCGTTGGATAAAATCATCGTCTCGATTCAACAGTGCTGGGGCGCGAGTAGATTGCGCTTCCACCTGGATTGCCTCCCATTGCTTTTGCAGCGCTTCTAAATCTTCGATGATCGCTTCTTCTGGCTTGCCCTCAGCTTCCGTGCGAACTAGCAAACCCATCCCTGCCGGTTTAATCAAAATCGCCAGCGCCCGTAAGCGGTTGCGCTCGCTTTCACTTTTGATCCGGCGTGATAAATTTACACCTCTTCCATAGGGCATCAGCACTACGTACCGTCCTGGCAAAGTAATGTTACCTGTGAGCCTCGGTCCTTTCGTACCTGTTGGCTCTTTCATCACTTGCACCAATACTTTTTGCTGCGGTGCCAACAATTCCGTAATTGCTGCTGCTGTGCGCTTTAGTCTCAACGGTCCTAAATCTGTCACATGGATAAAGCCGTTTCGTTCCGGATCTCCGATGTTGACAAAAGCTGCATCTATCCCAGGTAATACATTCTCAACCACTCCCAAATAAATATCGCCTATTTGGTGATGACCGGTGGCTACAACGAGTTCCTGTATTTGGTCTTCGGAAAAAACTGCAGCAATCTGATGCTGCTCCGCGATGATAATTTGTTTTGGCATTCAATTTCCTCAAAAATTAGCAGCACAGACACGCTTGGAGGCAAGTCATTCGTTTCAGCCTTACAAGCCCTAAGCGGCGCTGCTGATAATAAAAATTGTGAATCAAGGAACTACTTACGCTCTAAGCTTGCGTTTACACGCCTGATAATTCCAGAACGGCTGCATATTAATTAAGCAATTAAATCATCGCGTCCGTGGTTAATTTTTGATGCAACGCCCTCACCAAAAAGAGTTCTGAGTTAAAAATCAAGTGTACTGAGTTAGCTTTTTACTCACTACACTTGATTTAATAAGTGACTTGAGTTGTAAAGAAAAAAAAACTACTTCTTTTTTCCATCCCTTGGACTTATCCTTAAGGGTCTACTCAGAGAGGAAGCACTCAGCACTACTAAAATGTGGATTGGCGCATTGCAGTTGTTTGAAAAAGCATAGAGTTGGAGAAGCTGACTGCGCCTGTTGTTGGTAACTGATTCACAAGGCTAGCTATAAAGAGAGAGTGTTCTTTTTTCTGCCTTAGTTGATCTGGGATAAAATCCTAGAAATGACACTCTAATATTTTTGCTCTACCGCCCTGAATACCAGGGTTGTGAATCAGCTCAATCAATGCAGCGCCAGAAAATTTCTCTTCATCTCATTCTAACGCAACCTTGTTAAAAATCAATTCAAATCCTATGCTCTGCCATGAGAGGGCAACTACTAGCAAATTGCCCTCTAGGGATTAAACCCCTAAAACTAACCGATTGCGGTGGATATGTAGCAGATGAAATTCTGCGCTTGCCACAGGCAAGACAGATGTAGCTACATGTTCTAGCATAAACAAGATTTGTTCAGGGCGCAATACTGTACCGTCATTGTGATAGCTACCTACATAACGCAGGATAACCACTGACTCTTCTTGGTGATCTTGCCACGGCAGTTGCTTCAAGCCGGGGAACCAGTTTAAAGCACTGCCTCGTTTTGGCGGTTCGATTAATTCTAACTCGAACAAGCGATCGCGCAGATTTACCAACCGAGTGTTACCTGACTTAGTTGTTTGCTCTAACCAAATCTCATCTTTTCCTTTAATTGTATCAATCCAGTCTTGCCATTGTGCAGTTCTTGCCTCACCAAGATAAGCTACAGTAATCAAATACTCCGCAGCTTGCAACATTTGGGCAGCAGCACTAGCTTTTAAATCCAGCGTTTCTACATTATATATAGGTATGTCTGGTGGTAGTGCTAAAGCCAGTTGCGATCGGAAAGTATCAGCATCAACCGAGTGAGTTAACTCAAAATCAACAATTTCACCGCTGCTGGTAGATCCTAAAGGCAAAGCATTTGCTATCGAAATGCGAGGAGTCGGATTAAACCCACCAGTAAAAGCAACTGGCAATCCTACCCGTCGTACAGTTCTATCAAACAAGCGCATTAAATCCAAATGGCTGACCAACGCCATGTTGCCTTGCTTACCAAACCAGACACGCAGCCTTTGTGCTTTGGTAGTATTTGGCACAAACTTGCCAGCAAATTCCGGGATGGGTGGCGGCGAAATCACGACATTGTGACCAAAATCAGTGCCACAAACTCCACAGTGAGAACAACCTTCAAAAGAGCAATCTGGTACAGTTGCCGCTTCTAAAGCGCGTTGCAAATCTGACATCAGCCACTTTTTGTCAATACCAGTGTCAATGTGGTCCCAAGGTAGGGGAAGGTCGAGGGAGTGGGG
>CAXTSI010000175.1:0-15716 GCA_964246695.1 uncultured bacterium | reverse complement strand
CCCCACTCCCCACTCCCCACTCCCTTCCCCTTAACCTTTAAAAATGACTGATGATAATTATCGTGATGGGCGTCTCTGGTTCTGGCAAGTCAACAATCGGGGAAGATTTGGCAGACTCGTTAAACTGGGAGTTTAGTGATGCTGACTCTTTCCATTCACCAGATAATATTGAGAAAATGCGGCATGGTATTCCTCTGACTGATGGAGATAGGTTACCTTGGTTGCAAGATTTGCAAACAGCAATCAAACAGTGGTTAGAAGACAATCACAACATGGTGCTAGCGTGTTCGGCACTCAAAGCTAGCTATCGGCAGTATCTGATTCCAGATCGGGAACGCGTCAAGCTGGTTTATCTTCAGGGTTCGTTGCAGCTGATCGAGCAACGGCTGCGATCGCGTCCCCATCATTATATGCCACCAGAACTCCTCCAAAGTCAGTTTAAAACTTTAGAAGAGCCAACTGATGCGATAACGGTAGATATTTCCGACCCACCAGAGGTGATTGTGCAGCATATTCGAGCGAGTTTGGGGATTTAGAACGGAACCACAATAAATCATGACAGATAAGTTTCCCATCATTGACGTTCCGCCAGACGCCCGTGAGTCTTTTGAGGAGATGGGAACTAAAGAAAAGTTTTGGTTTCGCCATCAGGATTTAGGTCGTTGCCTATACAAGAAAGCTAGACAAAACACAGGAGAAGATTGGGCAGAAAAGATTGCAGCCGAGTTGTGCGAGTTGCTGGGATTGCCCCATGCTGATTACGAACTGGCTAAATTCAATGGCGATGCCTTACGGCAAGCCGCTACGCGTCTACGCGGCATTATTTCACTGTCGTTTGTACCCAAAGGAGGAATTCTTACTCCTGGTAATGAAATTCTTGCTCCTCTAGTACCAGACTATCCAAAAGACTCCAAAAATCCATCTCAACACACAATTGATCATGTACTCCAAGCTATTGGAAAACCTTATGTAAACCTGCCAATAGACTGGACACTACCGAACTGCATCACAACTGCTGTAGACACTTTTGTCGGCTACTTACTTTTGGATGCGTGGATCGGGAACACTGATCGGCATCATGAAAACTGGGCATTCATCAGTTTGAGTTTGGGCGAAAAGACTTATCTAGCACCAACCTATGACCACGCCTCCAGTATGGGTCGGGAACTGCTTGATGAAAAAAGGCTTTTGAAGCTTAACAATAAAACTGTCACAGGATATGCGGAAAAATGTACTTCTGCAATTTATGCTGGTATTGAGGACACAAAACCCCTCAAAACTTTTGATGCTTTTTGTCAAGCTGCGCTGCGCTATCCAGATGCAGCTAGGGTGTGGTTGGATAATCTCGCAGGGGTGTCAAACAATGATACGTTAGAGCTTTTTGAACGTATTCCAACTCATTGCATATCACAAACAGCAATTGAATTTGCACAGAAGATACTGGAATTGAATCAAAGCAGGCTGGTCTTACTGCGGGACACCACACCATGAAAACACTGTTTTTAGCTTGGCAAGATCCAAATAGTCGCTCTTGGTTTCCCATTGGTAGGTTAACTTTTGACGGAAAGAAATACCAATTTGTTTATACCCACGGTGGTGCAGAAGCTCAAGCTACGTTTGGCTTTCAACCATTGCTTTCGTTTCCCGACTTGAACAAGGTCTACACATCAGTTGAACTTTTTCCCTTGTTCTCCAATCGATTAATGCGACGCTCCCGTCCGGAATACAATAATTTTGTGCAGTGGCTAAATATCCCTGAGGGCGAAGACGATCCAATTGCAATCCTTGCTCGTAGCGGTGGGCAAAAGGCAACGGATCATTTTGAGGTCTTCCCCTGCCCAGAACCAGATGAGAATGGATTATATCATATCCACTTCTTTGCACATGGACTACGACACCTTCCCCCTTGTGCAATTGAACGAATTAATCAATTGCAAACGGGCGAACTTTTGTATTTAGCTAACGAATTTCAAAATCCTTATGACCCTCATGCATTGCTCCTATGCACTAAGGATCACTATATCGTAGGTTATTGCCCTCGCTATATTATAGCTGAAGTTTTTAAACTCAAGAACGAAAATTCAGAACTTGTACAAGTACACGTTGAGCGTGTTAACCCAGTACCAGCACCCCTCCAGTTGCGTTTGTTGTGCAATATGACTGCACAATGGCATGAAGAGTTTCGTCCATTTTCCAGTCAGGAGTATCAGCCGATTGTTGAGACAAAAGGTAGGGAAGATTTTCTTCCCGCTTCTTTGCCGTACTGATATCCCAGGTTCAGTTAAAATTGGAATTAGAAAAAGCGAGGTGTGACCAAATAATTATTAATTCGTAATTCGTAATTAAAGAGGGTACAAAGAACACGCTCACATGACGGTTAGTGGTCTACAATCAGTGTGTTAATTCAAGTGTACGACCAGGCAAGATATGATTTAGCGATCGACTACACCCTTGAACCTGAACCACCTCTCAACGCAGAAGATAGAGCTTGGGCAATGGCAAAGATGCTCTATTTGACCTGATGGATGCGGTTCCCTGAACAGTTACCTTTTTTATTAGTTTACATATGAGTAATACTTCTGGAATTAACAGATTCAATTATGTAATTGGTGCAGATCAAGTAACACAAAATGAATTAATTAGCTGGGTATCAAAATCTTTACAATATATCAATCTATACTTCGACGGAGATAGAAGTAGAATTATCAGAACAAAGTTTGGAGATTGCGTATCGAAAGTTGAATATTTAGCCGATTTAGTCATAGATTCGGAGAACGTATCTTTGTTTAGGGGAGTCAGAGATACAAACGGTCGTCTACAGGCAGGCGCAATAGTTTCTTTTTCAAGCGGTCTGATATATCCTTATACTGAAGAAAGAGATTATTTGTCTATTGACCCGTTTACAACTCCACCTTGGAATTGTGTGGAAGGAGTAACCTTTCCGGAAACAGTCAAAGGAGCAGGAACATGGTTAATGTCAGAAATAGTTCAGGAGGTAATAAATACTGAAATCGTAGGTGTCATTAAAGTATTGACAATTGATAGAGCTAAAAGTTTCTATTTAAGTATGGGTTTTCAAGAAAATCCTGATGATGAGCGAGAGATGGTTTTAACTCGTGAAGCAGCCAGATTATTTTTGTCCAAATATCAAATTTATAAGGAAAGTTAATCATGACTTATTCAGCTAAAAATAGTTATACAAAACAAGAAATCAATGCTTGGGTTGAACAATTGCATGAACTAGAAAGTTCTGCAATGGCTGGCAGGATAATGGCAGACGAAGAATATAATGCCAGGATTCAATCAGTAATAGACGGCAGTTGTTTTCAAAAATATTTAGATAAAGTGTTACTCCAGAAAGATGAAACACTCAAAAAATTAGCAGCTTTGTCACAAACAGAACAAATGCTTAAAACCAAAATTGCAGAAATTCAAAGCCAAAAAACGAGTTAGGATTCAAACTGCTTCATTAACCCCGACCACCCTGACTACCCCAGCTACCCCGACCGTGACCACTGGTAACGCTTATGGCGATCGCATTTACCCTAGCTATCCCGACTGCCATCCCCCGTTATGGTTTGTAGTTGCGCTTCAGAGCAAGCGAAGATAGCGCAACTACAAACCTTATTACCGTACTGATATGGCAGCTACTTGTGCTATTCTTTAAACTGCAGATGCGATCGCGTCTCCATCACTATGTGCAGCGTATTAACTTATAAATGAGGTTCGTAGTTGCGCCCTTGCGCGAAGACAGCGCAACTACGAACCTGTGCTATTCCTGAAACTGCGGCTGCGATTGCAAGAAAGCTTCCACCTCGGCTGCAGTAGGTTGAGAAGCGATCGCCCCTGGTTTGGTCGTAGTCAAAGCACCTGCAGCACTAGCATAAGTGATGATTTTTTTCACTGTTTCAGGATCGCTCAAGCTTGTGATCCCATGTTGACACACTTGGTGGATAAACCCCGCCAAAAAGCTATCTCCTGCCCCAGTTGTATCAACGACAGACATGGCAAAGGCAGGTATTTTGCCTTCGTTTTCACCTAAGCAGTAGGCGCAACCATTTTCCCCATCGGTTACCAGCACACCCTCAACCGAATTCAAACGATAAGTGATTGCTCCAGGATCGGTGGTATCAAATAGCCATTCAGCTTCTTCCTTAGAGAGTTTAATAAAATCCACATGCTGAAATAATTCCCGAATTTTTTGCGGTGCAATGTCAGGATCAGTCCAAAATACAGGACGCCAGTTGACATCCATCAAAATCTTCATGTCGTATAGTTCTGCCAATTCCAGGGCGCGGTGAATAGCACGCCCACTTTCGGGATATGCCAATTCCAAAGTGCCCAAAACCAGAAAATCTGCTCCTTGAAATAGTGACTGCGGCAAAAGTTCGGCTTTGAGGTGGGTATCGGCAAATTCATTGGTATCCAGATCGCCAAATCCAGCAAAGCTGCGATCGCCTGCTTGATCGCGCACAACATAAACTAGCCGCGTTGGTGCTGTCGGATGGCGTTGCACCCCTACTGTATCTACACCTACAAGTTGCAGGAGGTTTACCAATGTATTCCCTGGTTCATCTTCACCGACAGCGCCGATAAATCCTGCTGGTGTCCCTAACTTTACCAAAGCACACGCTACGTTAGCAGGTGCCCCCCCTGGATAGGGAGTCCAAGATTCAACTTCCTCCAGCTTTAGCCCCAATTGATCGGCTAAATAATCAAACAAAACTTCACCCAAGCACAAAACACGGGGATTGCTCATCTTGTGATTTTCGATTTTGGCTTACAATTTCCCGTATAAAATCTACAATATTTTCTGCTCCTCTGTCGGCAGTCGTTCATACAATTAATCACATCCGCTGTGAATGGTCGTGTTAACCGTTATTTTTTGCTTCAGTAATAAATTCGGATTGATTGGAAAATATTGTAATAAACGATACTAACATTTTGTAACTTATATTACCACCTACCAAAGCCATAAAGAAAATATTAACAACAATTTTGCTGCTAACACTTGAAACGCCTACCTCCAAAAGAATCTTCTAGAATGAAAAGGAGCGATTAAGTACATATACCAACGGAGGAATAAATAACTCATGGCTGGTGGCAAGTCTCAGACCCCTGTTAGTCTGTCAGACAGAGAACTGCAAATTATCGATTTAGTGGCCGCTGGCTTAACTAACCAAGAAATTGCAGTTAAACTGGAAATTAGCAAGCGTACAGTTGATAACCACATCAGCAATATTCTTACTAAAACCGAGACAGACAACCGAGTAGCTCTTGTACGTTGGGCTTTGCAGTGGGGTAAAGTCTGTTTAAATGATGTAAATTGCTGTGCTCTACCTAACCAAAAGGATTAAACAGACTGGTAGTATACTGCCAAGCTAACTTTGACTATTTGCTAATGGTTCTCCTCCTCACGCCTGCTGACTTTTAAGCGCAATCTCTCAAAATAAAGCAAAAGCAGAGTACTGGACTGTTTATCTTGGGTGGAGGCAGTATTTCCTCCACCTATATATTTATAGAATTGTTATTAGTTAGTGGTTAGTCGTTAGTGGTTTTTATTGACAACTAACAACTAACAACTAACAACTAACAACTAACAACACTTATGACTTTAGACCCTGTTTTTGCAGCTAAACTGCGTTCCGCCGCCGACCGATTATTTGAGCTATTGGAAAGATTCACCGGATCGCGGGTGCTGGTCATTGGAGATTTGACTCTGGACGAGTTTCTCACAGGTCAAGTAGAAAGAATTTCTCGGGAAGCACCAGTGTTGATTCTCCGCCATGAAACTACCAAGCAAGTCCCGGGTGGTGGTGCGAATGCGGTGTATAACTTTGCCCAGTTGGGGGCTAAAGTTTTGGCTGTAGGGCTTTTGGGCAAAGACGACCAAGGAAAGGCGCTACGTGGTTTGTTGTCAGCAGCAGGAGTGAATACTGATGGCGTTTTTCTTGACCCAAACCGCCCGACAGTCACCAAAACCCGAATTTCCGGTCATTCCCGTCAATCAGTGACTCAGCAAATAGTCCGGGTAGACCGAAAATCAGATGATTTACCGGATATGGATTTGCAATTGCAGTTGGCTAAGTATGTAAAAGAGCAAATTAGCTTAGTAGATGCTGTAGTATGTTCTGACTATGGTGATGGAACTCTCACTCAGCCTGTGATTGCGGCGGCGTTGTCTTTTCCCAGAACGATTGTGGATGCTCAAAAGCATCTGAAACGGTACTGTGGGGCGACAATATTTACCCCCAATTTACCGGAAGCAGAACTTGCTGTGGGATATGGGATTACTGATGAGGTCACTTTAACTCAGGCAGGAAGTGACCTACTGGCATTGACGCAAGCACAGCATATCTTGATTACTCGTGGTGAGCAAGGGATGACTTTGTTTGACCGCGATGGTGGGAAACACCACATCCCAGCTTTTAATCGGACTGAGGTGTTTGATGTTACAGGTGCTGGAGATACAGTGGCGGCGGCGTTGACTCTGGGATTAACTGCTGGGGCTTCGGCTTGGGAAGCGACGGTTTTGGGTAATTTAGCGGCTAGTATTGTAGTGCGTCAGTTTGGTACGACAACGACAACGCCTGCTGAGATGAGGGTGGCGTTGCAAGCGTTGTTGGAGGAACAAGAGTAATTAACCGCAGAGGCGCAGAGAACGCAGAGGAAACAGAGGAGTGGGTTTGATGAGTCGTAGGTTGTTGGTGACTGGTGGTGCGGGGTTTATTGGTGCGAATTTTGTGCTTCACTGGTGTGGGGCTTATCCTGATGACCGGGTGGTGGTGTTGGATGCGCTGACATACGCAGGGAATCTGTGTAATTTGGCGTTTGTTGAGGGGCGAGAAAATTTTCGCTTTGTGCAGGGGGATATTTGCGATCGCTCTGTTGTCGATGAGCTATTACAAACGGAAAATATTGATACAGTTGCCCACTTTGCTGCTGAATCTCATGTCGATCGCTCGATTTTAGGTCCTGGTGCTTTTGTGCAAACTAATGTGGTGGGAACTTTTACTTTGCTAGAAGCTTTTCGTTACCACTGGGAGGTAAGTTCAAAGCCTTCTGATTATCGTTTCTTGCATGTTTCTACTGATGAGGTTTACGGTAGTCTGGCATCCGACGATCCTCCTTTTAGTGAAACTACGCCCTACGCTCCCAATAGTCCTTATTCGGCGTCTAAAGCTGGTAGCGATCACTTAGTCCGTGCTTATTATCATACTTATGGGCTACCAACGATGATTACGAATTGCTCTAATAATTATGGTCCCTATCAGTTTCCCGAAAAGCTAATTCCCCTGATGTGTATTAATACGTTGATGGGTAAGCCATTGCCAGTATACGGTGATGGCAAAAATGTCCGAGATTGGCTTTATGTGGGCGATCATTGTAGTGCTTTGGATGTGGTGATTCATTTTGGTACACCAGGAGAAACTTACAATATCGGCGGTAATAATGAGGTGGAAAATATCACGCTTGTGCGGATGTTATGTCAGATGATGGATGAATTAGCACCCGATTTACCAGTGCGTCCGGCAGGAGATTTGATTACTTTTGTTAAGGATAGACTTGGACATGACCGGAGATATGCGATCGATGCGGCTAAGCTTAAAACTCAACTAGGTTGGACGCCATCAATGACGATTACAGAGGGTTTACGTCTAACTGTTGAATGGTATCTTACTCACTGCGATTGGTGGCAACCGCTGTTATCAAAGGAATATCAGACTTACTACCAAAAAATCTATGTGTGAAGTACCTCTGTATTCGATAATATATTAATCTCCGTTGTACCTAGACCGAACAGCCAATTCAGTGAACAGGTTGTAGGAAAGCCCGACAACCTGCCCCTATTGATTAGCGTTCGTCTCTAGGACTTACGCACGCTCACAAATTGAACATCATCTGTTTAACGGAATTCGGACGTTTCAGATCGTAGAATTGACCACGTGGTAAGGGCGCGGAAACCGCGCCCCTACCGAAACCACATCACACTTCAATACAGTTCAGTTAAGCACCAGATCAGAAACCCGGTTTCTAGGAGAAACCGGGTTTCTTTGCTCCCACAATTCCTTAACTGAACCGTATTGCATCACACTTGAGTATTTCTGTCAATGAGATCGTCCTAGTCTGTTACTTTTCGTTGTTTCCGCTATTGCACTTCTTGCCTACTTTGTCAATGCGATCGTCCTAAAATCTTCGCTTTTGTCAATCCTTCAAAATACCCAACAGGGGTTGACCATTTTTTGAATTCGCTCATTCGCTCATTCAAAATTTCCTAAGGATTTTGACTTACTCAGTTGGGTACAGGTTCCCCTGTTTTTAAACATGGAAAACAAAAAAAGCGGAGCAACATTATTCGAGCAAGCGCATTTATATGTGGGGATTAATAATTTTTAATTTTTAATCTTTAATTTTTAATTGAACGTAGGGGTTGACTAAGCAATCATACTCATTTAAAATCTATATTAATAAAAATTAAGAAATATAACAATATTTAAGTCTGGGCTAATTTCAGAAGACATGGATGCTGAGGAACTTGTAAGACGCTATGGCGCAGGGCAGAGGAATTTTTGTCGGGTAAATCTCAAAGGCGCAAACCTCAGTGAGGTTTGTCTCACTCAAGCAAATCTCAGGCAAGCAGACCTGACTGGTGCCGATCTCAGTTGGGCAATTCTGTATCAAGCAGACTTGAGTGAAGCAAACCTGAGAGAAGCCAATTTGAATGGAGCAAACTTGATTGCGGCGATCCTGTCGATGACAGTGTTCAATGCAGCAGATTTAAGTAGAGCAAATCTCAGCAGGGTAAGGTTATTTCAAGCTAATTTAAGGGACGCAAACCTGACTAAGGCTAATCTAACTTATGCTCACTTAGTAGAAGCAGATTTAACCAGAGCAATCCTAAACCAGACAACTTTAACTGGTGCTGATTTGACTGGATCTGACCTTACAGAAGCACTCTTGATCAGGGTCAGTCTCAGAGGAGCAACCTTAACACGAGCAATCATGCCTGACGGTACACTTTATCAATAAAAACGCTTTAGGTTTAACAACCAATAAGAGTGCAGCTTTTGGGGAATGCAGGTGTACTACTTGCAGATGGGCATATTCAGGTTTTTTCAACACCTGAGTTCGACGTAAAAAAGAGTCTAAAAAATAGACAGAGTAAATTATAATTCAAGAAAGCCGACTCACTGTGTAGACCTGCCCCAAGATTCTCAACGCAATTCTTTCTTTTTGGCGGGCAATTGGATTGTGATTCGGTTTGCAGAAGAACAGGTGGTGCTGTATCCAGAGTCTTGCTGTAAGCAGATTGCTAGTGCGATCGCGTTGATTGGGATAAAGCGTAACTAAAGAAATCGATCTTGCCGTCACGCACCAATAGATCAGAATGATATCGTACTCTCGTCTAACAGTACCCTTCTTTTAAGATTTTTCAAAATCATACCCCTGACAAAATTGCGATCGCTTATGTGTCAGGGGTTTCTTGGTTCATCACATACCGATCGCAAATCAAGCACCAACCCTTTGAAGGCATGACTGATTGGTGAATGACATTTACCTAACCAACTTCTAAGCTTGTCACAGCAAATACACGATTTATCGGCAAGTTAGGAATTTCTTTATTGTACATCCGAGCGACTTCAGAGACTGGCTTCATCGCGTAACGTTGAGCCAGCTTAATCGCTTCTGGATTAGCATCTGGCACATCAAGAAACACCCTCGCATCAGAACCAAAAGCAAGCAAGGCGAGTAAGAGTTGCTCAGCAATCTGTTCATCGTCAGCATTCAACGGTCCAATCCGCAAACCTGTATAACTAGGGCGGATGACTCCATAACCAACAACATGCCCATCTCTAACAACCCCTAAGGCAGTACTGTTTGGTTGGTTTATCCAAAGTCGTAGGAACTGCGATCGCTCAGCCGGAAAAAGCTCTCGATCGTAAGCAACTAACTTCTCAAAAGGCACAGTTTTGAGTTCTACAATGCCAGACGGCACAACGCCGCCGCCCTTGGCCTCATAACGAATATGACGGTAGGCGATTTGAAAACCTGATTTCTGGTAGTTCTCCTGTTGGGCAATCACTCCATCTAAACTAATGTTACGCTCAGTACCAAGATATGCCATTGCTGCCCTCCACATTTTCATGCCAAAACCCCGCCCACGAAACTGGGGTTTGACAACATAAAAGCCAATAACGGCAAAGTGCTTAGAGTAAGCAACAGCGGAAATACTTGCCACAAGTTCATTGTTCAACTCGCCTACGAAAAAACCGTATCGATCGGCTTGGTAAAAACATTCAGCATCATAAATTCCCGGATTCCAGCCTTCAACTGCTGCCCAATCAATTATCAAATCTAATTCCGACCTCTTCATTGGTCGAACGGTGAAATTGTCGATTGTCATTGGTGATATCGTGGTTTGAACATCTTTCTACTTCCATATTATTGTGGAGCTTACGCATGAAGTGCTGTTGGGTCTGTTGACTGAAGGCAGGATACTTCCACTGTCCGTGTACCAGTTTGTAAATGCGGTTTTATCATTGTTGCCCATTAGACTTGTGTACCCTACCGTATTATTTCGTAGTCAAATTCAAAAATTAAATAGGATTCCTATATCAATTTCACGAACCCTATGTGCGTCAGTTTACCGGGTTTGGAACTTGAGAAATATTGTATGTTAATATTCTGTATCTAAAATATAAATCATCACTCATCTACTATTGTATTTGATTCTTTGCGGATAGCAGCTAGTTTCTCAATGGAATCATCAAATGTTGGGTCTTTCGCAAATATTCCTGCATACTTCATCTGAGTTATTTCTTGGTGAGGTAGTTCTTTGGGATTAACTTCAATAGTCACAAACTTACCTGTTGCTAATTCTGTTTCTAACGCCGTTTTAACCTTTGAAATAGCTTCTTCTTCTGTATTCGCCTCAACCATTACACTTGGCTTCCCAACCACTGATACCACAAAGTTATCTTTTTGACTTTGAACAAAAATTTGGTACTGCATAATTGTTTATCTTTAGGTTTAGAAATAACATTATAATCTATAGCGATCGCCTCCAGTATGGCTGAGAAGAGCGGATTTTTTTATGACATCAAAATCCCGGCTATTTGTGTAGGTTTTGCAGTGTTCAAAAAACAAGATATTTTTACCTAATCACAATTAAAAAAATAAAAGCTCAACGCTTGATGTTGTCATATAAACGTCTATTTTATGAGTTGACATCAAGGTTATTACTGAGATAATATCCCTACAAACCTAAATTTCGCGTCTCGATAATCCTCACTTTATTTAATCCACTAAAATTTTTAGCAAGAGAGGAAAAATGAGCGTCGTCATATCAGATGATACTTTACGTGCTAGGGTTTTCTGAAGATTCTGACAATTAGTTCTGTATTCTCAGGCTACACAGTTACAAGCGTTCACGAAGTGTGCCGTAGGTATCGCTCTGCACATCTAATCGCGTTACTGCCAAACTAACCCCTAAGTTAAAATAGGAATTAAGCGGGAAAGAATTAATATAGCTTCGCTAAAATAAAACCACCGATGCGTGACAATATGAACTATGACCTACACCCCACCCAAGCTTCTCACTTTCGAGCAATTTATAGCCGAGTATGGGGATAATCCCCGTTACGAACTTATAGACGGAGAATTACGTGATATGGAACCAACTGGTCTACATGAAGAAGTTTCAGGAAATATTGCTGGTAGAATTTATGCTGAAATTCTTCGTACCAATTTCAACTGGTTGATTCCCAAAACTTGTTTGATTAAACCACTCGCAGCAGAAGCAACGGCATTACGCCCAGATGTTATTGTTTTAGATAAAGTCAAACTCAGCCAAGAACCGCTTTGGCAAAAGGAACATATTATTTGTAATGGTAATACGATTAAGCTGGTTGCCGAGGTGGTGAGTACTAATTGGCAAGATGATTATGCAAGAAAAGTGGAAGAATATGCTTTTCTGGAAATAGCGGAATATTGGATTGTAGATTTTCGTGGTTTGGGTGGTTTGCAATTTATCGGTAATCCCAAACAACCTACTTTTACTGTATGTCAATTAGTTAATGGTGTATATCAGCAGCAACAATATCGCTTGGGAGATACGATTTACTCTTATTTGTTTCCAAATTTAGAGCTGAAACTTGATAATATCATGCCATAGCGATCGCACTTTTTATTCAATCTATATCGTAGATGCGATCGCACATTTTTCAACTACACTCAAATACAGATATTTAGTTGTTGTAAAGGTAAAATTACAAACTTAAGGTTGCTGTACTTCACAAGTAGTTAATCCCTTAGCTCTTTTTATAAACTTCTCATCAAAAGTATAAAATTGTATATGATTTTGACTATTGGCAAGGTGAAAAGCATCCGCGAAATCTAAGCCAGCTTCATGCCATTGCAGCGATTGAGCCACCAAATTTGCCTTATTAAGATGAACATTTGGTAAGCCGAAAAGTTTTCTTAAAGCTTCACAAATCTCGACAGGTTTAAATCTATAGGCAAATCTAAGCACCCATTCAGTTTCGAGAATTACAGTATCAGGGATAAAAACATTCTGTATTTGAAAAATTTCTAGACTCTTTTGGTATTGTAATTCGTCATCTAGAGTCAAAAAACGCACAATTATATTAGTATCAACTGCCACCATGCCATGATTCCTCTATACCCTGACGGATAGCATCATCCATTTCTTCAATAGTTTTTGGTATGCCTTGGTATTTTAAGCATCCAGCAACATCAGCCAATGTGGTTTCTAAAAAAGGTTTTTTTGGTTTCAGAAGAATTCCGTCACCCATATCAATTGCTATCAGTTCCTGTCCCACTTCCCAGCAATGAGACTTTCGCAATGGTTCGGGAATCATTACTTGTCCTTCATTGGAGATTTTTGTGATTTCCATAATTGAGAGAAGGGAAAATATAATTATCCTGTTGAAATTATAGCAGTGTAGGCGATCGCCTCCAGCATGGTCGAGTCCATCGCACTTTTTTTACTACAGCCAGATACAGCTATTTTGAGGTAGTTGTGTAGGCGATGGCATTTTTGTCTAGTATGTTATCAGGGTTAAAAACCATAGAACTATTATATTATCAAAGGCAGAAGCAAGGATTTTACCATCATGGCTAAAACAAAGGCTATAAACCTTATTACTATGACTTCCTCTCACGAATGGTATTCCGTAAAGATTTAGAGTTTTGATTTCGCGACCATCCAAGCAACACCAAATTTTGATTTCTCCATATCCACCAGAAGCGATTGTTTTGCACTCTTGATCGGGGTCAGTCTCAGAGGAGCAACCTTAACAAGAGCAATCATGCCTGACGGTACACTTCATCAGTAAAAATGCTTTAGGTTTAACAACCAATCTTGTGCAGCTTTTGGAGAATGCAAGTGTACTACTTGCAGATGGGCATACTCAGGTTTTTTCAACAGCAGCGGATACTCTCTTCGCCTTTTGTGGTAAGTCTGAAGCACCCACAAAATAATCGAATCCCGACTGAAGGTAGTTTTCCAAGTCTCGCGGTTACCATTGCAAACTTCCTGTTGTGTCACCACCCGCCGAAAAGTTCGCCAAACCACACGACTTATAACTACTGGGAAAGAATAATCTAACCAAACAACCGTATCAGCTTTTCCCCAAACGATATCACGTACCAGGCTGTAATTGCCATCTACCACCCAAGTATTGCCTGACACCGCTTGAGAAACTCTCTCTCGCATCACATCATTTGGCACTTCCACCCAATTAGGTTCCCAGTGCAGCCGATCCAATTCCACATAAGAAATGGCAAGACGCTGCGAAATTTCCCTCGCCAAAGTCGTCTTACCCGATCCACTTGTGCCAATTATAGAAATACGCTGCACTGATTTTCCTCTCTTGGCGTCCTTGGCACGGCAGTCGCCTAGGTCGGGCTAACCCTCCTGCAGCGCTGCCTTGTCTTGGCGGTTCGTATCTTTAAGTCGTATACTCAGCGTTAATCTTCACGTAATCATAACTCAAGTCACAACCCCAAGCCTTACCCGAACCATGACCGTTGCCAATACCAACAGCAACGATCGCTGGATTATCTAACCGTTGCGTCTTAACAGTGGGACGATCGCCTGACAAATCATTACTCATGTTGGTAGCAATCACATCCTTTGGCAAAGAAGCATCATCAGCAGCTTGTTTCAAATATGCACTTGCGGCTTGACGGTCAAACGGTAACGGTTGACCATTTTCCATCAGCAAGAAATTCCCTAACTGGATTTTCAGGCTGTCTTGTTCAAAAGGCACACCTGCACGTCCGGCTGCGGCAGCAATCCGTCCCCAGTTAGGATCGCGGCCAAAAATAGCAGACTTGACTAAAGACGATCCTGCAATAACTTTGGCAACTTGACGAGCTGATTGTTCATCAGGTGCGCCAGTCACTTGCACTTCAATCAAACAAGTCGCACCTTCGCCGTCACGGGCGATCGCTTTCGCCAAATGCTGGCAAACTGCTGTTAACATTGCCTCTAATTTTTCTGCTTCTGTCCCCATTTCAGTAATTGCTGGGGTGCGGGATTGTCCATTGGCAAGAGCGATCAAACTGTCGTTTGTGCTAGTATCACCATCAACAGTAATGGAATTGAAGCTTCGATCGGCTGCTCGACTTAACATTTGCTGCCATAGTCCGGGTGATACTGCTGCATCACAGGTAACAAATGCCAACATAGTTGCCATATGAGGATGAATCATGCCGCTGCCTTTGGCAATGCCACCAATCCGTACCGGGCGATCGCCGATTGTTGTCTCAAGCGCAATAGATTTTCTTACCAAGTCTGTGGTCATAATCGCACCTGCTGCTGCATCTGACCCTGTTTCTGATAGTGCTGCTACTACTTTCGGAATACCTGTTTTTAGTGTTTCCATCGGGATTCTTTGCCCAATTACCCCGGTAGAAGCTAATAGCACAGATTCTGAGGGGATGCCCAGTGCTTGTCCTAACATCATGGCACTTTCTAAGGCATCGAGCCAGCCTTGAGTACCTGTGGCAGCGTTTGCTTGTCCCGCGTTGCACAAAATAGCACGAGCGCTATGCTTTGAGAGCAAGCGCTGGCGGCAATAATCAACGCAGGCTGCTTTCACTTGACTTGTTGTGAATACTCCAGCTGCGATCGCGTCTACTTCTGATAGTATCAGAGCCAAATCAGGTAATCCTGAAGGTTTTAGTCCTGCTGTAATACCTGCTGCCCGATATCCTCTCGGTGCTGTTACACCACCAGTAATTTCCTGCCAGTCTGCCATTATTCCTCTCCGACAACTATTTTAGTTGCGCAAGAAGCGATTATATCAAGATTTTGTTAGTGGTTAGTGGTTAGTGGTTAGTTGTTAATAGTTCTTTGCCACTAACTAACAACTCTTGACAAATGACTAAAAAAGAAAAAAGAGAGCTACTTGGGCAGCTCTCCAGATCATCAGGGTGCATCTTCATATCAAAGCATAGCATCTTTGGGGTGAGGGGTGTGACCCATTATTTATCTTTTATTTATAAAGAAATTCTTAAGAAGTTTCAGATTCATCCAACACCTCACCGAAAAATTCTCCGATCCTGACGGTGAACCAGGTTTCTACTTCAGCACCGTCATTAGTCATATCATGTCCGTTTGAACACTTATAATATCTTTAAGGGTCGGTAATGGAAAAAACAATTACCCCTTCCCCACTCCCCACTCC
>CAXTSI010000174.1:512-15788 GCA_964246695.1 uncultured bacterium | reverse complement strand
AGCGATTAATTAGGCAATGGGTATGTTCCAGGGCACTCCCCCCTGAACGGTTACTTCACGTATTTCAGGATTACAAATTTTCGATTGTCATCTGGGCAAATCAAATGTTACGCGCTGCCATCACTGGTATGCAGCAGGTGGCGAAAACTCTCGCTGCTACGGCAAATATTCTCACAGTTGAAGAATCTATAGTTCCGGTTGCGGAAGTCTTCCGCTTGCAAGGTGCAACAGAACTTTCGCAAGCAGAAAAGCGCTACCTACCCTGTGTCAAAAATGATGTGAGCATCAAGGCTGGGAGCTTTTTATGATTCAGGCAAAAGACTTTATCCAAACAGCGAAAGCACAGGGGTTTGGGTTGTATGCTGGAGTCCCCTGCTCTTTCCTTAAAACGTTTATTAACTACGTCATTGACTCCCGTGACTTGCGGTATGTCGGGGCGGCGAATGAAGGAGATGCTGTGGCGATCGCCTCTGGATCTGCTTTGGGTGGTGTACGCAGTGTCGTCATGTTTCAAAACTCAGGTTTGGGAAATGCCGTCAATCCGCTGACATCCCTCAACGACACTTTTGGGATTCCCATTCTCTTGATTGTTACCCTGCGGGGCAATCCTCATGATGTACCCGATGAACCGCAACACCATCTTATGGGTGCAATCACTCAACCATTGTTGGAATTGATGCAGATTCCTTGGGAATATTTCCCGACACAAACAGACCAGATTGAATCCGTTCTCAACCGGGCTGTGCAGTATATGGAGGAACATCAGCGTCCTTATGCACTGGTGATGAAGAAAGGTTCGGTAGCGCCCTTGTCTTCACAGGTTCAGGTGACTTGCAAGCCCCTAGCAGCTTTGACCGCTATGATGGCGGAAAATATGGTAGCTGAATATACTCGTCACGACATTCTACAAGCAATTCAGGCGGCACGTCGGGCAACAGACGTAGTGCTGACAACAACAGGCTATTGCGGACGAGAATTGTGTGCGATCGCAGACCTTGAGAATCAGTTTTACATGGTGGGTTCTATGGGGTGTATATCCAGCCTAGGATTGGGTGTAGCACTTGTTCAACAGGGGCGGCGGGTCATTGTTATTGATGGAGATGGTGCAGCGCTGATGCGCTTGGGGGCAATGGCAACTGTCGGCTATGAACGACCGACGAACTTACTCCATATTCTTCTGGATAACGAGTGCTATGAATCCACTGGTGGACAGGCAACAGTATCCCATTCGATCAACTTTTGCGCGATCGCTGCCAGTTGTGGTTACGAACATGTGATGTCAACAAGCACTCCTCAAACTGTCAAAGACTGGATGCAAAATCACCCCCCGGGACTATCATTCTTGCGTGTCAAAATCAAACCCGGTAATTTCCCAGAATTACCTCGTCCTCAAGTAACGCCGACTCAAGTTACTCAACGCCTACGGCAATTTATGAATCTATGAATCGCACACTTTTACTCAACCCAGGTCCTGTCACCCTGTCAGAAAGGGTACGTCGTGCCTTACTACAACCAGACCTGTGTCATCGAGAACCAGAGTTTGCTGAACTAACATTAGACATCAAGCGTCGCTTAGTCAGTATTTATCCACAAGCAGCAGATGACTATGAAGCCATCTTGCTGACCGGTTCTGGTACTTGTGCTGTAGAAGCAATGCTCTCAACCCTTGTACCGCAGCAAGGCCTCGCCCTAATTGTGACAAATGGGGTGTATGGTGAGCGCATGGTTAGCATGGTTTATGCCCACGGTAAAGCGCACTCAGTCGTTGCCTCTCAGTGGCATGAACCAATGAATCTCCAAGAAGTAGAAAATTGCCTCACTCAAGATCCAGCAATTACTCACGTCATCGCCGTCCATCACGAAACCACAACCGGACGGTTGAACAATGTGGCAGCGCTAGGGCAATTGTGCCGCCGCCGTCAGGTAGCTTTATTGCTAGATTGCGTATCTAGCTTTGGCGCAGAGGACATTGCCTTTGCCGACTGGAATTTAGAGGCTTGTGCGGCAACTGCAAACAAATGCTTGCATGGAGTGCCCGGAGTATCATTTGTCTTAGTGAGACAATCGGTTTTTACGAAACGCCCATCAGCTGCCAGTTCCCTCTATTTAGATTTGTATCGTTACCATCAGGAACAGCAACAAGGATACTCTCCCTTTACTCAGGCAGTCCACGCTTACTATGCCCTGCAAGAGGCACTGAGAGAACTGCAAGACGGCGGCGGCACCTTTACCCGACAGCACCATTACAAATCTCTTTCTCAAAAAATTTGTCACGGACTCAAAGAACTGAATATACAACCTTTTATAGATGAATCAGTCACAAGCTGTGTACTGAGGTCATTTAAGTTACCACATAAGTATAGCTACGAACAGATTCACGATGCTTTAAAGCAGGCTGGTTTTATCATCTATCCAGGACAGGGAGAACTGAGAAATGCCATTTTCCGCATTGCCAACATGGGTAATTTGCAACTTGATGATGTAGACCGTTTGCTCAAGTGTTTTCAGACTTTTACTGCTACTCATGTATGAAAATTCAAACAGCTGTCATTCTTGCCGCAGGAATGGGTACTCGCCTAAAAGAATTAGGAAAAACCATGCCCAAAGGATTCTTAAAATTAGGGAATAAACCAATTATTGAGGAGGCGATCGCCCAACTTCAAAAAAGTGGTATCCAACGAATTTTTATTGTTACCGGACACTGCGCCGAGTTTTATGAGCGTTTGCAAGAGCATTATTCAGGAACAATTTTTACCGTTCATAACCCCAACTATGCTAATTCCGGCAGTATGTACTCTCTCTGGTGTGTCAGAGAGCAATTAAATGATGATTTTTTACTGCTAGAGTCAGATTTAATTTACGAACAACGAGCAATAGAAACCGTCCTGGCATTTCCCAAAGATAATGTTATCTTGCTCTCCGGCAAAACAAATGCCGGTGATGAAGTTTATGTACAAAGCAATGGCGAAATAATAGTTGGCATGTCTAAAAACAAAGCTGATTTAGAAAACCCTATTGTCGGCGAACTCGTTGGAGTTTCCAAAATTTCCCAGCCTTTATTTCAACGAATGCTGCAACATGCCAGCCAAAACTTTGAACGCACCCTGAAACTTGATTACGAAATAGATACCTTAGTTGCCGTAGCTCAATCCTACCCTATTTACTACACAGTTGTGACTAATTTACTGTGGTCAGAAATCGATAATATCCAACACCTCCATCGGGCATTACACCACATCTACCCTGCCATATCACTCCTAAATAATTCCTGAACCCCTCTCTTTCTTCCCTTCGCGTTCTTGGCGTCTTGGCGGTTCGTTAAAAAAAAAGTATATTCACAACAATAAACATAACATGACTGCTTCTTTAAATCATTCTCCAAAATCCTTAATAGAATTACTTCATAATAAAGCGCAACAACAACCAGAGCAAACAGCTTATAAATTTCTGCTAAATGGAGAAACAGAAAGCTCAAATCTAACTTATCTACAATTAGATAGACAAGCAAAAGCAATTGCTAGCAAGCTTTTGGAAGTCACTCAACCAGGCGATCGCGCATTGTTACTCTACCCCTCTAGTTTAGAATTCATTGCCGCCTTCTTCGGGTGTCTGTATGCCAAAGTGATAGCCGTTCCCGCTTATCCACCCAAAGCAAATCAGAATCTATTGCGGCTGTTAGCAATAGTAGCCGATGCGACTGCATCAGTAGCGCTGACAACAACATCCCTCCTATCTAATCTACAGCGCCGCTGGGCAGAAAATCTTGAAATGCCTTCGCTACCCTGGTTGGCTACTGACAGCATCAACAGCGATCGCGCAGAGTGTTGGCAAGAACAACTAGTTACAAGCGATACGTTGGCTTTTCTCCAATATACGAGTGGATCTACGGGAAACCCGAAGGGTGTCATGATAAGTCATGGTAATTTGCTACACAATGAGTGCATGATTGAGAAAGCCTTAGGGCATAATCAGAAAACAATAACCGTAGGTTGGTTGCCTCTATTTCATGACATGGGATTGGTTGGCAACGTACTACAGCCTTTGTATTTAGGGCGTCCCTGCATTCTCATGTCGCCAGTGGATTTTCTTCAGAAACCTTACCGATGGTTAGATGCGATTTCTCGCTACAAGGCGACTACCAGTGGCGGACCAAACTTCGCTTATGACTTGTGCGTTAGGAAAATTACTCCCGAACAAAGGGCGACTCTGGACCTAAGCAGCTGGAATCAGGCATTCACTGGTGCGGAACCAATTCGTGCCGAGACTCTGGAAGCATTTGCCCATACTTTTGCTGAATGTGGCTTTCGGCGAGAGGCTTTTTACCCTTGCTACGGCATGGCAGAGGCGACTTTGTTTGTTACCGGAGGTATCAAAACAGAACCGCCGATTATTCAAACTGTAGATGCCCAAGCATTGGCACAAAACCGAGTCGTGACTGCATCATTAAGCGTAAACGCAAAGGATATTGTCGGCTGCGGTCGCAGTTGGTTTGAGCAAAAAGTGGTGATTGTTGATCCCGAATCTTTACGTGAATGTCCATCTGGACAAGTCGGAGAGATTTGGATTTCTGGACCAAGTGTCGCTGGTGGCTATTGGAACCGACCGGAAGAGACGGAAAAGACTTTTAAAGCTTATTTGGCAGACACAAGGGAGGGTCCATTTTTGCGTACAGGGGACTTGGGATTTCTCAAACACGGGGAACTGTTTGTCACCGGTCGCTTGAAGGATATGATGATTATTCGGGGTGGCAACTATTATCCCCAAGATATTGAAGCGACAGTCGAACAGAGTTATCCATCTTTAAGACCATCCTGTAGCGCAGCATTTTCAGTCGAAGTGACAGGGGAAGAACGTCTGGTTGTGGTGGCAGAAGTTGAACGTCGTTATCTGCGTGACTCTTTAAATGTTAAGGAAGCAGTCCTCGCCATTCGTCAGGCTGTATCAGAACAGCACGGTTTACAAGTGTATGCTGTATTGCTGCTTAAAACTGGTACTATTCCTAAAACTTCTAGTGGCAAGATTCAACGCCACGCCTGCCGCAATGGTTTTCTCAACGGCACCCTAGATGTAGTTACATGGATTGAAAACTCCATAACAGATACTTACGACAAGCAGGACGCTGTTGAACCATCACAGGCTACAGAAAATTTGCTAGCTTGGCTTATTTCTCAAATTTCCCAACGATTGCAGGTTAAACCCCAAGATATAAACATTCGGGAACCCGTTTCCCGCTATGGTTTGGATTCAGTACAAGCTGTATTGTTTGTAGCTGACTTAGAGCAATATCTTGGACGCAAGCTGTCTTCTACTCTGCTTTATGATTACCCGACTATCGAAACTCTAATTCAGTATTTAGTTACAGACGACAATACTACCAAATCAAACAGAGAAATTGACGCACCTGGCAAAACCGAAAAGTTGGATCTTAATGCTGAAGCTTTCCTCGACCCAACAATTGGCTCTAACATGGTATATGTTGAAAGCGGCGAACCAGGTTCTATTCTGTTGACTGGTGCAACTGGCTTTTTGGGAGCATTTTTACTTGAGGAACTTTTGCAACAGACATCGGCAGATATTTATTGCTTGGTGCGTGCTGATAACACTAAGATAGGTAAACTCAGAATCCAAAATAATCTGGAATATTACGGGATTTGGAATGAGAATTTTATTTCGAGAATTATTCCAGTTCTAGGCGATTTATCTCAGCCGCAATTAGGTCTTGCTAATGAGGAATTTCAGACTCTAGCAAGCAAGGTAGATATTATCTATCACAGTGCAGCTTCACTAAATTTTGTTGTTCCCTACTATGCATTGAAGCCTATCAATGTTCTCGGAACCCAAGAAATTCTCAGATTAGCCTGTCAAACTAAAATTAAACCAGTCCATTACATTTCTAGCATCTCTGTTTTTGAATCTACTGCCTATGCGAACCAGGTGGTTACTGAATCCGACTCTCTCGTGCATAGCGAGGGAATTTACATGGGTTACTCCCAGAGTAAATGGGTGGCAGAAAAATTAGTGATGGCAGCACGCGATCGCGGACTTCCAGTTTGTATCTACAGACCTCCCTTAATTGCAGGACACAGTGAAACAGGCGCATGGTATACTGATGACTTTATCTGCCGTGTGATTAAAGGCGGTATCCAGATGGGTAGTGTGCCTTCTTTAGATATTTGGTTGGATATTTCGCCTGTGGATTATGTCAGTAAAGCTATTGTCTATCTATCCAGACATAATGAGTCTTTGGGCAAAGCTTTTCACTTGATGAATCCCCACGGTATACACTGGAGTCAATTTGTTGATTGGATGAAATCATTTGGGTATCCAGTCCAGTCTATTCCCTATGAAAATTGGCAACTACAGTTAAATAAAAGTGGGTGTTGTGCAGAAAATCCTTTGTATCCTCTGTTGCCTTTCTTTATTCAAAAGTGGTCAAAGGAAGAACTTACTATGCCAAATTTATACGAGAAATCTCACCGACCCCAGTTTAGCGTTGATAACACATTAGCCGCGCTTTCCGGTAGCAATATTGTCTGTCCTCCTGTAGATAGTCAATTACTGCATATCTACTTCTCTTACTTCATTCGTAGTGGTTTTTTAGCTCAACCAATCGTGCGACAGGGAATTGATAGCCAGTTGCGTTCTCAGTCGCCGCAAATAGCAGCTATTCAAACCTGGTTAGTTTCCCAAATTTCTCAGGAATGTAAGGTTAAACCTGATGAGATTGACATCCGCCAACCCCTCAGTTGTTATGGGTTAGATTCAGTACAAGCAGTCAGCATTGTTGCAGCGCTAGAGGATTGGCTGGGATGTCAGCTTTCTCACTCTTTATTGGAAGATTACCCCAACATTGAAGCTTTAAGTAAGTATCTAGTTGCCGAATTTCCTACCAATCAATCAACGTCTGTGAGTAAAACCGGAGGAGTTAAGAATCTTGGTTGGTTTCAGAAAGCTTTTTCAAACCTCATCTGGAGTTTAGGACGACCTTTGTACCGCCACTGGTTCCAGATGAATTGTCAAGGTATAGAAAATATTCCCCAGGATGAACCTTTTCTGATTGCAGCTAACCATACAAGTCATCTTGATGTAGGAGCAGTCACAGTCTCACTCAGGAACCATGTTGACCGAGTTTTTAGCTTGGGTGCCAAAGACTACTTTTTTGATCATCCAATTAAGGGATGGTTTTTCAGTACTTTTTTCAATCTCATCCCCTTTGAACGCCAAGGTAATTTTCTCGAAGCAATGCGATATTGCCAGCAAGTGCTAGCGCAACGTCAACCTGTCCTCATTTTTCCAGAGGGTACTCGTTCCTTAACTGGGGAAATACAACCTTTTCAACCGGGGATCGGTCTTTTGGCATTGAAATTAAATGTGCCAATTGTGCCGATGTATATTATAGGTGCGTATCAAGCTTTACCTAAAGGGCAGCGGTTGCCACGCCGACACCCAATCCGTGTAATTTGTGGTGCGCCATTGTATATATCGCCTTACAAGGCAAAGCTAGGTGCTTTGACAGAAAGAGAGATTTCACAACTGATTACTGAGGATTTACAAAATTTAATTGTGCAACTGCGAGAAGGCGCTGAAACTATATGAGTCAGTTTAATGGTTTAGTCGCGCTGATTACAGGAGCTTCTTCTGGAATTGGGGCAGATGTGGCTAAAGAACTCGTCCGTGAAGGGGCAAGTGTGGTTCTTTTGGCTAGACGAACACAACGATTAGAAGCTATAGTCGCAGAAATTGACCCCAGCAATCAGAGGGTACTAGCTGTACCCTGTGATGTAACTTTGGATATCGAAGTTAAAAAAGCTACCAATCTTGCTCGTAGTAAGTTCGGTAAGATTGATATCGTGGTTGCCAATGCGGGCTGGTCTTTGAAAGGTAAATTGGAAGACTTAAGCGTAGATGACTACCGACAGTTGTTTGAAACAAATGTTTTTGGAGTCCTCAACACAATATATGCCACCTTGGATGACCTAAAGAAAACGAAAGGAAGATTGGTCATCGTCAGTAGCGTGAAAAGTTACATTGCCTTGAGTGGGGATTCTGCCTATAGCATGAGCAAATTTGCTTTACGGGCTTTGTGCGAGTCATTGTCTCAGGAGTTAGCGTGTTACGGTGTGTCGGTGATCCACATTTGTCCTGGGTACGTTGCAACTGAAATTCGTCAGGTAGATAACCAAGGCGTTTGGCATCCAGACTGGCAAGACTCTATTCCGTCAATGCTGCTAATATCACCATCACAAACAGCAAGAGAAATTGTGGCAGCGATTTCCCGACGACAACAGGAAAAGGCGATCGCCAATTACAGCAAGGTAATTATTTTTATGAAGCGCCATTTGCCGTGGTTGGTTTCATGGCTGATATCAACACTCGAAATCAAGGTTTCCGATCGGGTGAGGAGAGGGTAATTGTGGAGATTGTCAATCCGTTAATTTTTCCTACGCTTTCTATTGTTGCTGTGGAAGTAGCGATCGGTTTAGCATTTTTAACTATTCTGACTATCCTCTATCGAAGCGATCTAGCAAAAGTCAAACATAATTGGCTCAAGTTAGGTATCTTAGTTGCTATTGCGCTGATTTTAATTGGTGCGGCAGGGCTAGGAAAGTACGGATTACTGCCCGTCGCTTTTTTCATAGCGTATTTTGGATGGCAGGAGTTGCTACAAAGCGTTCAAATCAAGTACGGTCCGATCGCCCATCCCCTTCTGTTGCAGTTGCTAGGAACTGTCGGTATTATCGGAGGGCTTTGGGGAACTGTCGCGACTTTCTTCGGAGCGATCGTTGCAACTTGGGCGGCGATCGCTCTACCGATTTTGATCGTTCGCAATCCACCTCCAATGCACGGTATTTTGAGTGCGGCTTTTGGCATGGTTTTCATCACTACACCCTTAGCCAACTTATTGACACTTGCAGACTCTGCCTATGGGGAATTCAATCTACTCATCGTGCTGGTATTGACAAATGATGGGTTTTCCCAAGGAATTGGTCAAATGTGGGGTAAAACACCTCTAATCCCTGGAATTAGTCCTAACAAAACCTGGGAAGGAACTCTTGGTGGGTTGATATCCTGTTTGATCTTGGGCTGGAGTCTTCGTTTTCTGCTGCCATTCTGGCAGCTTTGGCAAGTTCTTTTGTTGTCTGGGGGAGTTTCTGTGATGGCACTGACTGGTGATTTGATTGCTTCTTCTCTCAAGCGGGAAGCGGGAATCAAAGATTTTGGTCATGTATTAGCAGTAACTGGAGGCATTTTAGATAAGTTTGATAGCGTACTGTTTACGATTCCGATTTTTTATTTTATCGTGCAGTGCAAATAGTCTTTAAATTAACATGAATGATAGTTTGATTATTTGGGAATAGCGATGTTTAGTCCGATTCTCCGTCAAATTGACTTAGCTAACAGTTTAACTTTAACAGGGCTAGTTTTCAGTTTAATCGAAGTTTTTTTAGCAGTGAAGGGGCATTACAATGAGGCAGTTATCTGCATGATCTATGCGGGAATAACTGACCTATTTGATGGTTTTGTTGCTCGTCAAACGGCGCGAACCCAGTTACAATCTGAAGTGGGTAAGCAATTAGATAGTATTGTTGATGTTTGTTCATTTGGTTTCGCACCAGCAATTTTCGCCTACTGCTTTGGATTAGAGGATGTATTATCTATTGCAGTGCTAATATTTTATGTGGTAGCCAATGCCTTACGGCTAGCATATTTTAATAGCACGGGGTTAATGAATGAAGGAGATAAAGAGTATTTTACAGGGTTACCTGTTTCCTACGCGGCTCTGTTTATTCCCCTTGTATTTACAGCTAGGTTTGCCTTATCTGATGCAAAAATTAAGTTCGTTTTAGATAGTGTTTACCTACTTTTAGCTCTGGCAATGGTTGCCAATTTCAAAATGCTCAAGCTTCGAGGTATTTGGTACGGGATATTTGCGCTTGGAGCGATCGCGCTAACGGCTGTGTATGGCTGGGCAATTGCTGTGGGAATATAGTTACAGGAACGATGAAAAGTAACAAGCTTGGAACTCAAGTCTACTACCTTGAGCGCCAAACAGGAGAAATTATTTCTGAAAGGATCTTTGCCGAAAACACCTTGCGCTGGTTTTACGAGAATCCTTTGGGATTTCTAGCCTTCAATTGGCTATTCAATAACAAGGTGTTTTGTTGGCTGTACGGTAAATATCAAGATTTACCTTTCACTAGAGCCAAAATTGATAAATTTGTTGATCGGTATCAGATTGATATTGAAGATATTGAACTGCCGCTAAAAAATTACCGCAGCTTTAATGCTTTTTTCTCGCGCCGACTCAAACTTAATGCTCGCATATTTAATGCCGAATCAAATATATTTTGCGCTCCGACTGATGGCAAGATCTTAGTGTATCCAAAATTGACCGCAGAAACTCAGATTCCCGTTAAAAGTTTTTATGTCACTATCGCAGACTTACTAGCGTCTGAAAAAGCAGCCCAAATCTATCGCGGAGGTTCATCTCTCTGCATTCGTCTTGCTCCCTATGATTACCATCGATTCCATTTTCCTGATGCTGGAAAAGCCTTGCCTGCAAGATATATTAAAGGACAATATCACTCCGTCAACCCAATTGCCCTTGCTAAAGTGCGCAATGTGTTCTGTCGCAATCAACGAGCCGTGACAGAGTTTATTTCCAACAATTTTGGCAGGATTGCCTATATAGAGATAGGAGCCTTTACTGTCGGCAGTATTATTCAGACTTATACTCCTGGCATAGTTTCTAAAGGTCACGAAAAAGGATATTTCCAATATGGAGGTTCAAGCTTAGTTCTGTTGTTCGAGCCTGGAGCGATTTGCTTTGATGATGATTTAATTCGACATTCAGTAGAGGGGCTTGAAGTCCACGTTCGATCTGGTAGTCAAATTGGAAAAAAACCATAGCCCAAGTTCAATAGACCGAAAAGTTTTGCGATCGCTCTGGGAAACAGGCTAACATACAAACTTTTGTCTAATTACTCACCGTTCGCGTAATCGAGGATGGATTTGATGAAATCAGGGATGTGTGAACAAGGGGGTAGTAACTTCCTCGACTTGACAGAATAATTCGTAATTCGTTAGGACGAGCGTATTGACATAAATCATCAGGTATGTTATTGATATTTTCGGCATTTACAGTTATTTGTAGAGGCGAGCGGCCGATCGCCCCTAATCGTCTGATGCAACCGAATTTTGTGAATACACATGATGTCCTATTTGTGAGTTTGCATAAATCCTAGATTTTTAAGACTGTTTTTCAGAAGTTTTCCACACGCCGGTTAATCTCCAAGAACCTAACCATAGCAGCAATTGGGCTGTTACCAGGATCGGGTAAAAGAACAGTTTTTAAACAAAAGCTAAAGTTTTATAATATATTCTTAATCTTTTCTTAATCTGAATTTAACGTTGAAGGCTTAGCCTACATTAAGATTCATGATCAAGCGGCAGGAAAATTAATACCTGCTGCACTTGATTGGTAAGCTAAGGAGCTTTGTGTTTCATGCTGAATTTAAATCGCTTAGCTAAAGCCGCAACTGTTGCAGGTTTGGCACTTCTAAAAACGTTTGTTGCCCAGCCTGCGCAGAGAGCTTCTGGTGAGCAAGTAAAAGTTCCACGAATTATCTCTAGTGATGTGGGCTTAGTTACGGCAATCAGAGAAATAACTTCGTGGTTTCAGCGACTGGGAAAACGGCAACTTAGAGCGGTATTCACAGGTATCAGGTTTAAACGATCTCGCTCGCGGCTGTGGATTGGCGCTGCCGTGGCCTTGTTGCTAATTTTGTCACGACAGCCTCAAAATCTCATCGGTGTGGCAAACGCTGCATCCGTTGCATACATGGGCGTCAACCTTTCTGGAGCGGAATATGGCGCACCGCAATATGGCGCAGGCGGCCTGCCCGGTACTTATAATAGCAATTATACGTACCCAAACCATACCGAGATCGATTATTTCATTGGCAAGGGCATGACCCTCTTTCGTGTGCCCTTCCGCTGGGAGCGATTGCAAAAGCAACAGTTAGGCAACTTTGATGCAGATGAAGTGGCACATCTGAGCGATGTTGTCAACTATGCCAGCAGCAAGGGAGCTAGGGTCTGGCTTGATGTACATAATTACGCTCGTTACTACGGTGGCGTCATTGGTCAGGAGGTGCCAGTGAGCGCTTTTGCAGACTTTTGGAGCAAGTTGGCAAGCCTTTACAAGAGCAATAGTCAAGTTATCTTTGGTTTAATGAATGAGCCAAATAGCATGCCGACCGAAGTCTGGCGTGACGATGCCAACGCCGCCATCCAAGCTATTCGCAACACTGGAGCCTCCAACCTGATCATTGTTCCAGGCAACGCTTGGAGTGGCGGGTATAGCTGGAACCTGTCGTGGTATGGCACATCCAATGCTACGGCAATGCTTGGTATCACCGACCCAGGCAACAACTATGCTTTTGAGATTCACCAGTACTTGGACAGCGATAATTCAGGCACATCCGACCAGTGTGTTAGCAAGACAATCGGCTCGGATTCGCTCGTCGGTGTCACGGCATGGCTCAGGCAAAATGGTAAGCGCGGCTTCCTTGGCGAGTTCAGCGTTCCGAATAATAATTTCTGCATTGATGCCGGCGACTACATGCTCAGCTACCTTGACAGCAATGCTGATGTCTGGTCGGGTTGGACCTACTGGGCAGCGGATCCTTACAGGGATTACACCTCCACACTGCAGACGGTGAGCAGGCACATTGGTAGGTAATAGGTAAGCACAAGACTTCCTTCAATTTTATGTAGGGGAGGCGTTGGCACAGTACGACACCATAATTGACAACTTTGGTGTCTTACTGTGGCAAGAGCGTACCTGAGGAGATTCGGAAAGACACGACGTTCTTAGCGGTCAAGCAGAGCCGTATTGTGTGACTAGTAATAGAAATTGAGTGTGGTGCATCTTAAGAATTCTTCGCTGCTGTATGGTAATTAAATGCTACATTGATTGGGCAGTAAGAAAATTAATACCCGCTGTTAATTACTAAGCTAGGGAGCTTTATGTTTCATGCTAAATTTAAATCGCTTAGCTAAAGCAGCAATTGTTGCCAGCTTGGCATTGGTAAGAGCGTTTGTTGCTCAGCCTGCGCAAAAAGCTTCTACTGACAAAGTACAAGTTCCACAAATTGTCTTTAGTAGCGTAGGCAAGCTTACGGCAATCAAAGAAATAACTTCGTGGTTTCAACGACTGGGAAAACGGCAATTTAGAGCGGTATTCACAGGTATCAAGTCTAAGCGATCTCGCTCGCGGCTGTGGATTGGCGCTGCCGTGGCCCTGTTGCTAATTTTGTCACGACAGCCTCAAAATCTCATCGGTGTGGCAAACGCTGCATCCGTTGCATACATCGGCGTCAACCTTTCTGGAGCAGAATATGGCGCACCGCAATATGGCGCAGACGGACTGCCCGGTACTTATAATGGTAATTATACGTACCCAAACCATACCCAGATCGATTATTTCCTCGGCAAGGGCATGACCCTCTTTCGTGTCCCGTTCCGCTGGGAGCGATTGCAAAAGCAACAGTTTGGCGACTTTGATGCAGATGAAGTTGCACATCTGAGCGATGTTGTGAACTATGCGACCAGCAACGGAGCTACGGTCTGGCTTGATGTACACAATTATGCTCGCTACTACGGTGGCGTCATCGGTCAGGATGTGCCAGTGAGCGCTTTTGCAGACTTTTGGAGCAAGCTGGCAAGTCTTTACCAGGACAATAGTCAAGTTATTTTTGGTTTAATGAATGAGCCAAATAGCATGTCGAGCGAAGTCTGGCTTGACGATGCCAATGCCGCCATCCAAGCCATTCGCGACACTGGAGCCTCCAACCTGATCGTTGTCTCTGGCAACGCTTGGAGTGGCGGGTATAGCTGGAACCTGTCGTGGTATGGTACATCTAATGCTACGGCAATGCTTGGTATCACCGACCCAGGCAACAACTATGCTTTTGATATTCACCAGTACTTGGACAGCGACAATTCAGGCACATCTGACCAGTGTGTTAGCCTGACAATTGGCTCGGATTCGCTCGCCGGTGTCACGGCATGGCTCAGGAAAAATGGTAAGCGTGCCTTCCTTGGCGAGTTCAACGTTCCGAATAATGATTTCTGCATTGATGCCGGCGACAACATGCTGAGCTACCTTGACAGCAATGCTGATGTCTGGTCGGGTTGGGCCTACTGGACAGCGGACCCGTACAAGGACTACACCTCCACACTGCAGACTGTGAGCAGACGCATTGGTAATTAGGTAGGCAAAAATCAATTAAAAATAGGGCGTATTGCCCACCCCACAATCTTAGCTAGTTTTATTGTGGGGTGGGTATCTTCGTGGCGTCCTGTCTTTGTTAAATTCCAGCGCCATCCAAGAACTCTTCTATCACCTTATTTTCAAGGCGACAACTGCGAGTCTCCGTTACTGGTGCCTCATGAGTTAACACTTGGGAATTAGGAGTTGATGGTACTCTCACTAAGGCTACAGCAGGAAATGAAACAGATGGATGCACTTGTTGTATCTCTTGAACTTGTTGTTCGAGTTGCTCTATTCTGTCTACTAAAGCACGTATCACTCGGGCTTCAGCATCTGGCAACAGTCCGTGTTCTAAGGGTTCGACTCGAACGCCGGAGCGATAAATAATTCTACCAGGGACGCCAACCACAGTACAGTCAGCAGGCACATCTCGCAGGACAACCGACCCAGCGCCGATGCGAACATTTTTGCCTATTTGGATATTGCCCAGCACTTTTGCTCCAGCTCCAACTACCACATTTTCGCCCAAAGTGGGATGGCGCTTACCACATTCTTTACCTGTACCACCAAGGGTGACACCTTGATAAATCAGGGCATAGTCTCCGATAATCGCTGTTTCGCCAATCACCACGCCCATTCCGTGGTCAATAAAAACACTCTGCCCTACGACTGCGCCAGGGTGGATTTCAATTCCAGTAAAAAACCGAGCCAAGTGAGAAATTAGGCGGGGGATAAAGGGAATACCAATGCCATACAGCCAGTGAGCCAGCCGATGTAGTAGCAGAGCTTGTAAACCGGGGTAGCAAAACAATACTTCCAACCAGTTACGAGCAGCTGGGTCACGTTCAAAGATGATGCGAAAGTCTGCAAGGAGTATAGATAGCACGCTGATTGTATCCTCGTTTTGGCAAACAAGCCACACTCTATTTTAACTTCTTGTTGGGTGTTAGTTGTTAGTTGTTAGTTGTTAGTTGTTAGTTGTTAGTTGTTAGTTGTTA
>CAXTSI010000174.1:0-457 GCA_964246695.1 uncultured bacterium | reverse complement strand
TACCAAACTTCTGTAGGAAAAGGAAAATCTGGATAACCAACTCTTAACAAGCATAAGCCATGAGCAGGTGCAGCATATTTTACTTCTTCTCGGCGTTGATGTTTCCAAATATCGGTGAAGTTAGCGAGTGTTCTTTGTTGGGAACCTACCTCGACCAGCATTGCCACCAATAGCCTTACCATCCCATATAAAAATCCATTTGCTTGAATTTCTATATAGACAAATGGTCCAGTGCGATAACACTCTGCTGCTTGCGTGCTGAGTTGGCACGATGAAAAGCCGCTAAATGATGATGTCCTACCAGAGGTTTGAGAGCAGCCTGAATAAGTAATTCATCTAGTGGTGCATGATAATAATGCCAACTAAAGGAGCTAGCGAATAAATTGGGTGGTTTTTCAGTATAAAGTGTGTAACGATATCGTCGATACACTGCACTAAAACGAGAGTGCCAACGGTT
>CAXTSI010000173.1:0-15876 GCA_964246695.1 uncultured bacterium | reverse complement strand
CTTCCCCCACTCCCCCCACACTCAACGGCTGTGCCACCCAACCGACTAACCAACCGCAAATGCCAATCGCTAACCCCAGTTCTTGGACATCGACGCGAACAACAAAAATCGCCCGTACAAGTAACACTACCAATGCATAAACGATCGCAGCATAAGGCAACCTGAGATCCAATTGAGTTTGCTTATTTGCTGCTGCTGGCATTTGCCTATGCTGAGAAGAAGTAGTTGTAGTAGCGATCGTGGTTCCTGCCATTGCCAAATAAACGGCAATTAAGGGAAATCCTGGTATTTTCCAACCCCAGTGCAGATAACTCAGTCCCAGAATATTTATTTGAGACAATTTGCCTATTGCGTTCTTGGCAACAAATCGGCGATTATTGCAGACTAAAACAGTAATAACTGTGAGGGCAACAGAGGCAGCTGCCACCACGATCCACTCACTCGGATTCTGCCACAGCCGGAAGCTGTCCATTGCCCAAAAGTTTACAGGCACTAACAAAAGGGTGACAATAAGCAATGTCTGAGCCGTCAAGCGTAAATTAGGCTGTTTGCCAGCCCAAAAACTTACACCCCAGAAACTTAAGGTATAAGCAAGCAATACTCCATACTGTCCAACAGCAGGAAACTTTTCCCACTGACTAGCGGCAAGTACCCCAGAAGACACTACCACTAAGAACATCCCTAAAAACAGCAGCCACCGGACGCTCAATTCTGCCCCTAGTGACTGCAACATTCTGGCTAGAATGTTGGGTTTGGTAGCTACTGGTGGTGCACCCCGTAGAGAAGTTGCATGTAACGTCTCTACATTTTGTGGTTCAGGTTTAACCTGAGGTTGTAACACCACAGGACAAACCAGATCTCGACATATCTGCCTAACTTGGGCATCAGAGATCAAACCCAAACGCAGCCATATATCGAGTCCCGGCAATAACTGAGGATGGGAAGATGGAAGTCTGACTTCAATTTTGAGCGGTTGGTCAAGGTTGGATGACATAAGCCGCACCTTAAGAGGACCTCACTTAAATCATCCATTTGATATAAGTATTTTTCGGATTATCTGTGCCAGTTAATCCGCTGACTGTTGTTAATTTTTATTACTAAAGCCTTGAAATAAATGGCGTTGCTGATTCCATGTATGAAAATGATTTTACGTGCGGACCAAAATCCTTGTAGAGACGTTCCACCGGAACGTCTCTACTACATCCGACTAAAACGCGGTGTCATCATACGATACTCGCGTCTTCGCTACTAGGCTATTTTCCTGACACTGTTGATGCCTGTGCTTACTACCCAAGCTGGGCTTCAATTAGAGCGATCGCCCCTGTCTTCAGTCCCGTATCCCCAATTGACGCATTATGTAGGACAGCCTGTAGACGTTGCCAAAATGGTACTGGCTGTGATGACAAATTCCGCAATCACCAACGCTGTGACTGATGTGGATGGGGGTGAAAGATTGGGCACATGGTCTGATTTCAATCCCTAATAGGGATTTTAACCCCCGTCCTGACTACACTTGGATTCATACTTCAAATCAGCAACGCCCAAGATATGCAAATGGCAGAGATACGCCAAGCCTACGAGGCAACTTTTAGGCTAATGGGTATTGAAAAATTGCCAGCATTTGACGAACAGTCACAATTTGTACATTTTCTACTATAACCAGATGCAACAAATCACGCTTATCCCCTGTAACTAGATATGTGGCTTTCCCTGTTATGGCAGTGGCAATGATTAGGTTATCGGTCGGATCATCGGAATATTCCACATAAGGCAATTCACTCACAACCTCAGCTTGGTTCCATAACCCTGTAACCATTATCCTAGCTTGAGATTCATTAATATACTTTCTCAGTTTTGGATAAGACAGAACACGCTCAAGCTCCTCCAACTGTTCTGGGGAGGTAACAAGGATATATTTTCCTTCATCCCACGCAGTATAAAGTAAATATGGCAAAGACTGCTTGTTCAGCAGTGAGCTGATCAGTACATTGGTGTCAAGAACGATGCGCTGCACGTACCGCACTTACCGCTTCATCAATAACCGACTCAATTTCTTCGGAGTCAAAAGCCGTATTTCGCTCATGGACGAACTGAACCGTGGCTCTGAAAATCTTTTCCTGAACTGCTTTTTCTATGAAATTAGATATATCGCTGTCACCACGTTCCGCCAGAAACTGGCGTAGAGCTTCATTTGTCTTTTCTGAAACAGTAACAGACCAATGTATCATCTAAAAACTCCCTTGAGTGTGGAAACCGTGTGTCTTTAGACCACGGAGGAAACACGACTCGGCTAATTTATTAGCCGTTTAAATATCATCTGTGGAATACCATTGCCGCCTTGGGGTTACTTGATTCGGGGTGCTTTTGTATTGCACTTTCAACGGGACAATTACCGTTTCAACTCGTTCACCCCTTCGGGTTCGCCAGTTCCCTGCGGAGGGAAACCCTCCTTCTCCCAAGGGGAGACGCTGACGCTCCTTCGTCGCTAACGCTTCGCTAACGTGAACAGGACTGGACTCACCTGTACGCACAACGGTTTGCACAGGATGTGCCTTCCCTTGCGGGAGTGATGTTAGCCTTGCTAAAGTTATCGGTCGGTACTTTCCAAATAGCACTGCTTTACCCCTCGTAAAGCTGGTTAACCATTTAGTTGTAGAGCTACAGACTGGCTGCGCATCCGTAGGTACGAGCTTTAACACTTGCCGATAACGTAGTACACAGGGTACTTAAGCGGGTCAGCTATCTAGAGAGGGAGGCACGAAGGCCCGTCTCTTTAGAGCGGGGTGCTGACAACCGAATTTCCATACACGACACCAACTTTATAGGGCAATTCTAACATTACCCATCTCCTTCAACAAGTTCTTAATCAGAAGTGAAATCCACATAGCGTAGTTCGTAAATTTACCAATTAAGTAAGTTGGCGAGATTAATCCCAACTATGTAAAGTTTTGTAAAATGACTCAAAGGCTTGTAGTTGCGCGCGACTCGCGCTATGAGCGCAACTACAAGCCTTTGATGATTTATTTACGCCGACCTACTTACCATGCATCACATAAGTCTAACTAGTAACTTGGGCATAAGCGAGACGACATTGTCCTCTTTCACTAAATGACATATGTCAATCAAGTCCGATGGAACTGAGTAGCACTCCTCCTTCTTTGCAATCACCCTATAAAAGAGATAGTCACAACCAATGACACATTGCCTTTGGTTTGTAATAGTTATTAGGTTCTTATTAGTTGATGTTTTCCTAACCAAATGATTGCGTGTTTTCTCCACTTGGATATCAGAGTATATCTCAGGAACAAAATCATATCTATTGCTTCCAAAGACATAATAAATAACATCTTCCTGATCTTGCGATCGCCAGTTTAAACTTAGCGTACCGTCCTTTGTCAGTTGGCTGACGATCCCAAAAGGTCGGTGCGGTTTCTTGACAGAGAAACTGATTGGCTTTGACCATTCTGACCAAATGCCTTTCGCAAAGCTCTTAACTCGGAGGAAGTAGTCGTGGTCTGGATTGATGAATGTGTGATTAACCACTGAAAGTTCAATGACTCCCGTGTATTTGTCAATGCAATCAAAATTGGGTATAATATAACCGAAATCGGCAGTGGTAGAGATTTGCCACCACAGCTTTTCAATGCCTGCTGTTAAAGCTTTGACTTCAAAGCACGGACGGCGATACTCAAACAAATAGTGGCTGTTCGCTATCTCAACAAGTGGTAGTTGTATTTTGTCTTGAGGACAGTAATCAAACAATAAAGTTAGTGTTCCCTCTTTTGCTTCACTGTTTACACACACTCTGTTCTCGCCCTTAACTAATGCGGGGAATGTTTTCTTGTTACCATGACAGAAGAAGACATACATACCATCATTCTGTGTGGTACTCAATTCATACTCAGTCATCAACTGATCATTTGGTATAATATTAGTCTCGCCTGTGCGACAATTAACTACCTTGTAGATGGGATACTTGCATCGGACTACGAAGGTATTCGATGCAGCATGGTGGCGGAGCGATCGCATCTCCCATCGTTTTGATTTTCCAACCTAGTTCAGCGACTAAGAAATAAATAAAGCGTCATGGTAGCGAGAAGTTTTAAGCAAGGTTTGTCAATTAATTCACACAGACCCTGCTGCCAAGAGTTGCGCTGCGGTCAGTTTTAGGTTGAGAAAAGTAGCTGAAGCAATGCGCGAGCTCCCTTGAAACACAGTTTCTTCGTATAATCCGTCTATCAGCGTCAGCAGTGTGACTTGTTCCTTACCAGGATCGATAATCCAGTATTCCGGAATTCCGCGTGCGGCGTACTCCGATCGCTTGTAGCGGTAGTCCCGGTCTTCGTTAACTTTACCAGGAGAGACGACCTCTACCACCAGTGCGGGAGATGGCATATCCTGAGTAATCGTAGCTCGTCCGCCACCGATCGCCACGAATAACTCCTCAGTTAATATCATCAAGTCTGGCAGTCGGACGCGAGTACGATTGCCCGTTACCACAATTTCTGTATCTTTATGGCGTATGAGTTGTATGGGAACAAACTTGAGAAATTCTGACAGCAGGTATAGGGAAATTAAGTTATTTTTATCACTCTCTGGCGGCATTTCCACTAACTCCCCATCTACTAGCTCATATTTAGTGTCTGTCCCATCGTCATAAGCGAGGTATTCTTCTAGGGTCAGTTTTTTGGTAACTGTGGTCATGGCGATCGCTCTCACAAGCCCTGTTGTTAGCACTACTTCTGGTATGCATCTGAATTATAGCCAAGGTCATGCCCAGCTAGGATGTACGCCTGCGGCTGTTTTGTAGTGTTTAATTCCTCAGAAATGACACTCATTGCTTATTCCTATATATTCTGCAAAAAGGTGTAACTGTCGTTTCTACATTCCAATTCCAGAATACAGCTAAGGCACTTAGTGCCGCCGCCAGCACTGGCATTGCTTAAGTTGGATTGGCGTGGCGAGCAATTTCAATAGATCGCAAACTTTTCTCAAAGGGAGCGATCGCCACTCAGACACAAGGTGGGTAGAGGTCAGCGAAAAGGGTGACACATTGTAAAAAATTATACACAACAGATGTGTCAAACAAGACTTTCACAAACCCATCTGCTCCCGAATGCGCTCTTCTCGCAGTTCATCGATAAAGGCGTTGATATCGAGATTGCCCATTGGTTCAGTTTCTAAAACTAATATACCTTCTTTCCTGTAAACTCTAGCTTCCTGGAAAGTTGGTGGATTAATCTGCTGATTTAGTCCACTGACTTTTTCAGCAACAGCTTGTAGGATAAATTGCTCAGTTGAAATTCCTTGAATTTTAGACCATTTTTCGACTTCTTGGTGAAGTTGAGGTGAAAGGTTCATAAGCCTAGTTACTCACAATGCCTGATATTCTAATTCTATAGCGATCCTAAATGATTCGTGAAAGCCGAGAAACCCGGTTTCTTTAAGAAACCGGGTTTCTTGCACTGTGAATTTTCATAATTCAAATAGGATTTCTATAGGTGTAGCTATAAGTGGTAATCGTCCCATTCCTTCCTACGGTTTGGGAGATTGTAGTGGCTTAAATCACTCTTAACAAATAGCTGGTTATGTCGCGTTGTGCCCTAATTTAAGGATTAAGTTGCAATTCTCTTCGCTGTTGATAAATCTCTTTAAACTGCCGTTGCTGTAGTTTGTGATCTACAATTGGTTGAGGATAACCAAGAGCATCACGCTCTAACGGTGAAATATTACCAGTCACTAAATACTCCGGATCTAGAGAACGCAATTCGGGAAGCCATTGCCGAATGTATTCACCCTCTGGATCAAACTTTTGCGCTTGACTAGATGGGTTAAAAATTCGCACGGGTTTGGGGTCCATACCGCTAGAAGCACTCCACTGCCAGCCGCCATTATTAGCAGATAAATCGCCATCTATCAGCTTCTGCATAAAGTATTTTTCCCCTAATTGAGGATTAATCAGCAAGTCTTTGGTGAGGAAATTGGCAACAATCATTCGACAGCGGTTGTGCATCCAACCCAGTTCATTCATCTGGCGCATCGCTGCATCAACGATGGGATAACCCGTTCTTCCCTCACACCAAGCTTGGAAATGTTCAACGTTTGTTTCCCAAGGGAAGCTTTTGAAGGTTTCGCGGAAAGCACCCTCTGCTAATTCTGGAAAGTTATACATGGCGTGTTGATAAAACTCCCGCCATGCTAGTTCCTGTTGCCATGTACGGATATTGGCTAGTGTTTCTTCACTGCGGCTGTTTTGTTGCGCATCTATAGTGGCTTGCCAAACGGTGCGAATGCCGATCGCGCCAAATTTTAAAGCAGCACTGAGTTGGGATGTACCGTTAACTGCAGGGAAATTGCGCTGTTCTTGGTATTCTGTAATCGGACGCAGGACAAATTCCTCTAACCGTTCTTGCGCCGCCGCCTCTCCTGGTGCAATTACTAATTCCCCATCCCAGTGAAAACCTAAATCTTTTGCTGAGGGCAGTTCAATCGCCCCTGCTTGCCTTGCAATGTCCTTTTCGGCTGCCGTCAATCCCGCGATCTCTTGCGTTTCTACTGGTTTAGCCTTCGGTTTACTATTCCAATTCTTCCAAAAGGGGGTGTAAACAGTATAAGGAGCGTTGGCACCGCTACGGATCTCTTCTGGTGCGTGGAGGATTTGATCCCAGTTTTGCTCAAGAAATTGAATGCCTTTTTCTTTGAGGGCGTCGATCACCGTGCGATCGCGTTCTTGAGAGTACGGTTCCACATCCCAATTCCAGAATACAGCTTTAGCACTTAATGCCGCCGCCAGTGCTGGAATTGCTTGAGTTGGATTGGCGCGGAGTATGAGTAACTGGCTACCAGCTTGAGCATATTGCTCTTGTAGTGACTGCAAACAGCCAATCATGTAAGTCACTCTTACCGGAGCAACATCATCCCGTTCTAGTATATTGGGATCTAGGCAAAACACGCCTACAACCTTGGCACTCTGCCGTCGTGCGGCGGCGAGTCCTGTGTTATCTGAGATCCGTAAATCGCGGCGATGCCAAAATAGAATTAAGTCAGACATTCCATCCTTATGATAGTTCGCTTGTACTAGCTTATGGTCTACTGATACGTATTAGCATGACTTCACAAAAAAAATTCTCCTACCTAGGGTGTGTTCTGTCTGATGAGTACACCAATTTAATGTCATTCAAAGAACGGCAATTCGATAAACTTGGCGTATATTAGAGCAGTTTTGGAAGTTAAATGTTTGATTAGAAGGGGATATCACTACCATTAAGCGAGCGGCTTGAATTAGGTAGGGATTTTAGGTAATTCAAGAATTCGGTAATTTCAGTAGCATTCAGCTGCTGGCGCGATCTTTTATTGTAGGTTCGTAGCAAGTACTCCCGTCCCTGCTCTAAACTCCAACCCAATCGTTTCATTTCAACTAGAATCAAGTCGTATTCAGACAACTCGATTACGCCCGCGATTAGTTTCCAACAGGGATCATCCCCTTCCCAATCGTCAGATGGTCGGTGGGGCAAGCTTAAGCTGATTTTTCTTGTAGGCATCCAAAATATCCTTATTTGGTGCCATATCGAGCGTGTGAACATACTCAATATCACCAATTTTTTGCAAAAAATACTCTAAGTCTGCACGTTTAGTAAATCCTGCTAATTGAGAAATATTATTCAGCCTTGTATCGATAACCCTTTTAACACCAGCATTCATTAAAGTATCAAAAAATTGCTGAGCAGTTTTTTTGGTAAAGCCTATTGTGAATAAATTAACCGACTTGCTCATACTGGTTTCCTGCTTTTTCTACGTAAGCTATTTGCTCACTCTGACGCTCGTAAGCTTCTTTTATAGCTTCTTCTTTTGAGTATTGACTAATAAATTCATCAGTAACTGACGTCTGATTAAATAGCGAAAGTTGCATATGTTCAGGTGACTCTGATTGCTTCAGCCCATGTAACTTTAATAACCTTTCTTCGAGGTGCTGATGGGTTTCTAAATCACTGTTTCTCAGGATATGGCTAATGTTTATATTGAATTTACGCAAGTGCTGACAGACCAAAATGGCTCGATGGCAGGTGATGGGATCTTTCTCAGCACACATCATCGCAATTTTGTATTTTTTAACACCTTTTAATACACGTTGAATTCCTTCTGAAAATAGCTCAGTCGATGCAATTTTTGCATACATTGCTTTACCATCAACATAGCAGGTTGGATCATTAGGTCGGGCTCCCAATTCACGACCTAAGAACACGTAGCGAATTCCGACGTTTAGTAAGGTTGGTTTAAGCAGTGCCTGATTAAAATGAGGCAGATAGCGACTGTATGGGTGCGATCGTACATCCGCCACAGCCGTTACCTCATGTTTTTGCAGCAGTGCGATAAACGCCTCAATACTGTGATTAGAGTGTCCAATTGTCAAGAGTTCCATCTCAAAAATATAATCTACTAGCTGTCATTATGCCATTGCTGCCAAATAGCAGGTAAGAATAGGAAGTGGTTCGAGGTAAACGTAACTGATATCTTGCACCATTCTCAACAAGACCTAAAAAACCGGGTTTCTCAACCAAAGATTAAGGGTTTGACCATTAGTCATTCTCAAGAAACCCGGTTTTTCACCCAGGTGCAAGATGTGAGGTAAGGCGAGTTGGGCAACCAATAACCTCACTCAATTTCCTCACAGCGAATTAAAAGCCTTATACAGTATTAGCATTTAATACTATAAAGGTCTAATACCATTAATAGTTACTAATATAATGGAGACAAGTGCTTGATTCTCATTATCCGCACGCGCGCCACCCAAGAACAAATGGAGCAAATGCTTGAGGAGCATAAGTTTTATATAAAGGTAGCGGTTGACATCGAACGGCGCATTCTTGCTGGCGGGGGACAATTGCATTCAGACTGCGAATCGGAACTCCTAGATTATGGCAGCCGACAAGAAAATCTTTGGGGTGCTGGTTTTATGCCCTTGACTCAAAAAATCACCTACGACTCGCTTATCAACCTTCGTCCCCGTCAAAATCGTTCAATGGAAATTCAGGACGCTACGATTAGAGAACGAGTTGCCGAAATTATCCAACAGTTGCTGGGGGGACTATGAAAGACTGGACTCAAAAACAACAAAGGTTTCAAACAGATAATATTCCCACCCGATTGGGGAACCTCGCATCAAACTTGGCACATATTAAATCTTTTTCAGATGATCCAGCACATGGCGATTTAGTTGTTAGTCTCGTCGAGGAAAGCAAGTTTTTTATTGAGTGGACTGCGCAGGAAATGGATATAGACCAAGCAGCAGAATTGGTGGATTTACAGCGTCTACTTTCCCGTTGGCAACGGCACTGGAGTCAAATCTGGACTGATACGGAGGCGAGAACTCAGGTTGCGCAGGTCGCCAAACAGGCGTCAGAACGTGTCCTGTCCATGTCAGGTTTGCTATCTGAAACTGCTGCACAGTAACAGTTTGTGCCAAAGCATTTACATTCACTGTCATATCGAATACTCTTACAATTAAGGTCTATTTTAGACATTAAACTTACCATGTTCAGCCTTGAACTCAGGTTGCAGGTTGTAGGAGTAATTTCAGCAAGCGATCGCTCGCCGTCGCCAAAGTTTCCGATCGCCGGGATCATTTGTAGGGTGCGTGATTGATCGTAACGCACCGAAGATTTGGGATGGTGCCGTACTCTCTCGTTCGCGATCTTCAAAGCGTTAGCGACGCTCGTAGCGCGACTCGTCTCCCAAGGGGAGACGAGCGCACCCTACACCTCTTAACTCAACAGTTGATATTTATCCTGAGCTAACTTGTAGAGGGGACGCCAAACCAGACGATTAGTAAGTACAACTAACAAAGACATCACTGTTGTTGCTGCTAGGAGTAAACCGAAATTACCCTTAGATGTGGCTTGAGAAATCGTGGCACCGAGTCCGGGTGTACTAATCACCCGCCCTTGAAACGTGACGTACTCACTGACGATACTGGCATTCCAGGCACCGCCCACAGCGGTAATGATTCCTGTAATTAGGTAGGGGAAGATTCCTGGTAGGATTAAGGTTTGCCACCGTTGCCAACGGGAAAGTTTATACACTGCAGCAGCTTCCAGTAAGTCTGATGGAATCGACTGTGCCCCGGCAATCACATTAAATAAGATATACCACATTGTCCCCAGCATCATTAGAGCTACTGAGCCAATCGCTGGACCACCAGCTATGCGGTTTAACCACAGCAACAGCACTGGAAACACGGCTGTCGCCGGATAAGAAGCGACAATTTGTACCAGGGGTTGTAACAACTGAGCCAAACGGGGATTGCGACCAATCGCTACTCCTACAGGTACAGTCCATAGCAGAGATAATATCAAGGCAATAATCACCCGGGATGCCGTCAACATAGCCCCTTGAATCACCTGTAGCCAGTCAGCCCAGCCCAAAGTCCGTAGCAGCAGCGCTGCTTCCCAAGTGCCCCACAGAACAATTAAGGCAAAACCGCTGACAAATACCCAATTTAGAAACCCAGGTAAGTTTAAAGCTCCTCGGGCGTTGACGGGTAGGGAGCGAATGGGAAACGCCCGAATTAATCCGTAGTCAAGGGCTGTTTGAAATGGTTGCACCAAGCGATCGCTCACAATTCGCAGAGTCGGCGATCGCCGCAAAATATCCAACACCCAGGATTGGGGTGTATTTTGTGCTTCAACCATCTCAACCTTAAACTTTTCTGCCCAAGCAATTAGCGGTCGCCACACAAAAAAATCAATTGCCACAATCACCCCAACTAGCACCGCAGATCCCCAGAGTATGGCTTTAACGTCTCCCCGATTGGCTGCAGATCCTAAAAAAGAGCCTAACCCTGGTAAGCGAAAATCTTTATCTCCCAAAGTAAACGACTCAATCGCAATTAAGAAAAACCAGCCCCCAGCGAACGACATCACACTGTTCCATACCAACCCGATTGCACCTGCGGGTAATTCCAACGCCCAAAATCGTTGCCAGAGATTGAGCCGATAAATTTGAGCTGCTTCGCGCAATTCTTGGGGAATCCCACGGAGGGATTGATAAAAACTAAAAGTCATGTTCCAGGTCATGCCTGTAAAAATCAGCAGGATAGAGGCGAGTTCTATCCCAATGCGCTGACCCGGAAATAAGGAAATGAGAGCCAGCACCACTCCTGGTAAAAATGACAACACCGGAATGGATTGCAGAATATCCAGTAGGGGAATCAGAATTAGTGCGGCAAGGCGCGAGCTATAAGCAGTATAAGCATAAATCAGGGTAAACACTAGGGAGAAAAAGTAAGCAAGCCCCATGCGGATCAGAGTTTGACCTGTGTACCCTGGTAGCGCACTGATGTTTGTTGAAATTGTGAGATTGGGCTGAAAAGTACCACTGAAATTGGCGGCAGTTCTGACAATTGCCAAAATCAAGCTCACGACAGCTAGAATCAGCAATCCATCTTGCCAAGTCCAATTTAGACGTCCCAGAGTTTTATTGGCGGGAGTGAGGGGGCGAGTCATAGGAGTTGTTAATTGTTAGTTGTTAGTTGTTAGTTGTTGGTTGTTAGTTGTTCTAGTAACTACTAACCACTAACTACTAACTACTAACGTTATTAATTAGCTGACAGCTAAAGGCTCAACGTTTTCAGCTTGTTGATCTAGAAAGATTTGTCCAGAGGGCTCGTCGTAGCTGTAAATCTCGGCATAACGACCCCAATCAATTGCAGTTTTTAATTGCCGCTGAGCTTCAGCAGGACTAAAGTGACTTTCTAGGATATCTAAAATCAGTTCTTCGGGAATGCGTTGATTGCGTTTTGCTTGTATGAGGCGATAGATTTGTTGGACTAGGCGAATATGCTCCAGCAGTTGAGTTCGCACAATCTTTTTACGCTCATCAATCCCACCGACGATAAATTCTCGTCCAACAGGAGTGAGGCTGATATCACCTTCTGCCAGTTCAACAAAATTCATCAATTTAGTCGCTTCAACAATTGGCAGAATGTCATCCACTTCTAGTTGCAGTTCTTGACCTAGACGGTAAAGATCTGCTTTGGGACGATCCTCTAAAAGTTCCACAAGACCTGCTACGGAGCCAATTCGCACTGGTGGTAAAGATTGATACTTTGTAGGCTCTGGAGTCGGCTCTTGGGGAGAGACAGTAGTGGGTGGTGGCTCACTAATCTCTTCTAGGTCAGGGTTGGTGATGATTTTATAAACCTGATCCACCAAAGCTTGAAAGCTGGGATGTTTGCGATCGCGGTAATGGGGTAAGGTGACGGGAAAGTCAGCGCGGATTCTTCCCGGATTACGCCCCAGGACGATAATCCGGTCCGCCAGGATCACTGCCTCTTCAATCCCGTGGGTAACGATTAAAATTGCTTGAGTCGGTATGCGACGATCCAACCACAAATCTAATAACTCAAAGCGCAAGTTTTCTGCTGTCAGCACATCCAAAGCTGAAAATGGCTCATCCATACACAACAATTCTGGTTCTACGGCTAAGGCTCTAGCGAATCCTACTCGCTGACGCATTCCCCCAGAAAGCTCTTTAGGATAAGCATTTTCAAACCCATCCAGACCAATAATGTCAATCATCCGTAGCGCTTTTTGCCGTCGTCCGTCTGGGGGTTCACCTTTTGCCTTTAGACCCAGTTCCACATTCTCTAGTACTGTTAACCACGGATACAGGGCGAAACTTTGGAAAACAATTGCTACTCCTGGATTTAGTCCTATCAAGGGTCTGTTATGGTATACAACTTTACCTTCGCTAGGTGGAATTAACCCGGCAATCATCCGCATTAAGGTAGATTTCCCTGAACCCGAAGGACCTAGCAAAGCAACTATTTCCCCTGAACGTAACTCCAGGTTTATATTTTCCAAAATGACGATTTGCTGACCATTCGGCTGCTGATAGTATTTGCTGACGCCTTGTAGGGCAATCAATTGTTCAGTTGCTGTTTTGATCGCCACGGCAGTTTTTCTCAACCCATAATTATTTAAATAGCCATACTGAGATTATCTTAAGGCACATGATGATAAATTTCGACTTTTTGGATCATAACAATTCTTTACCTGCACAATCTGGCTAGGATCGCGCCTAACTGAACGCTGATGATTCCTAGTATTGCACTGCCAGCCCAGTAGAAAGTCGCTGTAGTCAGACTGCTATTATGCAGCAGCGCGATCGTCTCTAAACCGTAGGTAGAGAAAGTTGTGTAGGCTCCTAAAAATCCTGTTGCTACCAACAAACGCACCTCTAGGGAAATAATTGCTACCTTATTTAGAGCAAAGGTATAAAAGAATCCCATAGCGAAACAACCGCTCAGGTTAATAAAAAAGGTGCCGTAGGGAAAACTGATACCGAAGCGGTGGGTAAACCACAATGTTAAGTAGTAGCGACTTAAAGCACCAGCTACTGCGCCCAAACTAACTGCGAGCGAATTACGTAGGATGGGGTCTTGCAACATATCAAAAACTAGTTGATCGGCAACTTTGGTTTGTTCTTTGATACTCTAGTAGAGAAAATGCCTACAACGAAACCCCTGCTGCTACTTGCTATGTTTTGCCATGGCAATGACTGCTCAATTCTTACCTGAGATTTAAGGCATTAACCAAGTAATCGATGAGGTAGCTGAAGTATCTCCTTAATTCCTCAGCCGCCTGAGGAGAAACTTGCTCTGAAAATTCCCAATCGCTGATGTATTTATTTATAATCAACTTGAATGCATTTAAATATGTCTCGTCCGGTGGGTCTTGATGAGTGATGACTCCTTGATACAGTAGACTGGGTTCAATCCCATTTTCTAAGCAGTGTCCTAGTAGTTTCAAGTATTGACGGATGTGACGACAAAATACTTCTACTTGAGGATGTTGCGGACTCAATAACTCCAATGCCACGGCTTGCGCCAATTCTACTCGGCAAGTCAATAACCACTTTCCTGCTTCCAGAGAGGCTGGTCTTTGTGCTTCCAGATTTGGGAATGATGCAGTTAACTTTTCAATTTGTGCTAAGGTTTCTTGAAGTTTGTCTTGTCTTGCTTGAATTTCTGCGGCGCTAATATTCTCTTGTGTACGCTGCTTTTTATCCTCTAGCTCGCCCATCAACACTTCAACAGTTGGTCTAATAATTTGACTAATATAAATTTTCTGCTTTAACACCTCCTCTACTTGCTTAGGTAGATCGTATTTTTTTATATTGTCCAGCTGCGTGTTTGTATCGTCTTTCAGATTGTCGATCTGGACTTGTAAGTATTGAATCATCGATTCTAGGCGTTCTTCAGTATTTGGTAGACCTTTATACGTCTGTCGTTCTAGAATATCAACTTTTTTTTGCAAAAGTTTAACAGCTGCTTTATTATGCCAAGGGCTGATAATAAACTCTAAAAATTCCTGTAGAGTTTTTCCCACCCTCTGCAAAAGTCCAATTTTGTTTGTGTTTTGCGTCATTAAGTTTTTCTTCGGAGATGATAACTCATTTATCTGATTTCCAAGGGAGCCTCCAAGGAGGGTCAATTGTCTGGAGCAGTAAAATATACAAATGACGTGCCAAAAGTTCTTTCTATCAGACTATAGTGTTATTATATACGGCAAGTACAGTTCCTCCAGCCAATAATTCAATCCAGTAGCTTGGGAACTCAGGGAAGTTGTATTGAATATTTTCAGGTAAAACATTCTTTTGTTTATTATCCTGTGCGCCAAAAATAAAACACAGGATTTATTTTACATTTTTTTATAAGAATATTACTAATTTTTTGCTTTAGTAAATATATTATCAACTGGTTTACAATTTTCCTACTTTTCCTACCTACATATATATATAAAAAGAAGTATTGAATGCTTATAGAGAACAGCTTTTTTAATAAAGTATTATGAAGTAATACCGTTCAGTTAAGGTGATTGGTGGGAATTTATGGTGTGTAGAGACGTTGCAATGCAACGTCTCTACAAAGGTTATCGCTCTTGTAAATTATCTTAACTGAACAGTATTGTATTATAAAGCACTAAATGTTCTAGCTCAATTTCCAAAGGGATTTCAGAAACTTGAGTCGGAAAACCGTACTTAATTGGAGCATAATTTCTACCTGATGAATTTGTATTGAGGTCGATATAATTAAATGGCGATTTAAATAATGCTGTTGCTAGCAATCAATTGTATTCTTCAGTGCAGCATTAGAAGGAAAGCAAAATATAAGAAATCAATTGAAATCTGTAGCTTTGCTAGCTTTGTTGAGCGACCTGTTGATGATAATTAGCTATTGAGTAATTCGCAGAACCAGTGGTGCGAACGTGGTCATATTTATTACCAGAGGATGAACTCGAAGGCGTGATAGCCCACAAACTTACTCAAGTTGCTAATCATTGACAATTAGCTATTAGCAATTAACAATTTCCCAATTTTCTTGTACAAAGGAGGATTTAGCTATGACTTATAATGCCAACCATGGAGAAAAATTAGTAGTCGTTCAAGTTAGCCCTCAAACCAATGAAATGGTGGAGACTGAGATGGCAGGCGAAACCGACGATGTAAAGCAAGAAACCAAAGAGCTGATTGAGGCTCTCAAAAGACGTGCTCAAGCCGAGGCAGAATCAGCAGGTACCCTCACTCGCGAAACCTACTTGAATGCAGTACGTCGGGCGCGGGAAGCGATTGAAGGCGAGAAACTCATTGAGCGCGATCGCCTGGAACGCTCTTGGACCATAATTCAAGAGGAAGCTGAGAGAAACTGGCACTTGCTCTGGAAAGATTTTGCCGAACTGGGTATTCGCTTCCAAGACGCCGCCAAAGCAGCTTGGGAAGCCTTTACTGCCCCGCGTCCTCGTTAGAGAGGCAAGGGATTTTGTAGCGGATGTTGTAGCGGATGTAGCGGATGCGGCAGCGGATGTTGTAGCGGATGTA
>CAXTSI010000172.1:0-15905 GCA_964246695.1 uncultured bacterium | reverse complement strand
GCCCAGAGGGCGGGGTGAGGGTTCATATAATAACCGCTACACGGACATGATATCACTAAACATACTTGCCTACATTACGCCTTTTTTGCTTGCTTTTTTGTCCATTGTTGCCAACGAGCAATCGCTCTATCAACTCGTTCAGGATTGTCATCTCCAGCAAAGCAAACCCGTCCTAAACGTTCACAGGCGATCGGCACTTCTCCGTGCCCTAAGGAAGGAGTAATCACAAAACTACCAATTTGGGTGTAAAGACTTACTAAGTAGGCAACAATCCCTTCAACACCCTCAATGTTAGGAGCAGAGGCTGGCTTAAGCAAGGGTTTATGGGAGCAAATTGCGACGTATATATCTCCCAGAACTAATTCAAACTTAAAGGGCATTTTGCTAAATTTGCAAAAATCGTAGATAGATCCCTGACGACGCATGACCGCTACAACATCAGCTTCATTCACTAGATAATCATGTTTCCAAGAACAACAGGGAGAGGCGATCGCCAATGCTGCGTTGGATGGTAGCAGTTGAATAAAATTTTTACTAGCGGTATCACCACAGTAAATCAAGTGCTGCTCTAAAATCCATTCGTCACCAATCTGTGCTTTAATCCTATCAGTGACAGAATGTTTTGTCTTACTCAAAACTTGTTTGGTAGCTTGTTTAGCCTCCTTCTCTGCCATAGTGCTTTGAAGGGCAGTTAACTGAAGTTTCTTTTGTTCCGCTCTTGCCTTTGCTGCTAGCTTTTTTTGCTCTTCTAGTTCAGCTTGCTTTTGCTGGGCTTGGGCTTTCTGTGCTTCCTGTTCTGCCTGTTCTGCTTCCTGTCGCTCATTACTACCCGCCCTGGCTACTTTTAGCAATGCTGATGTACTCTTGGCAATTGGTGTCCCCTTAATTAACTCTTTCACTTCTGGATCAATGTTCTTAGCAATTTGTTTACCATACTGAAAAGAGCGCTCTGTATAACCTGTTTCTTGTGCCAATTCCAGAGTTGTCTTTATGGCAGGTGAAATGCTTTCACTACCTTTGAAGGAGAATTGGTTGTCCCCAACCTTTGCTCTTAAACCCATCCGTTCTAGAATTTGGTCACGCTCTAACCATAGCTCAGATCGTTCTAGAGCGTCTAATTCACTGCGAATCAAGTTCTCATCAATTTCTGCCAAACGAGCGTTGTCTCTGTTTTCACAAATAATAATGTGACACTCAATTTGTTCCAGACCAAGCAGTTTACAAGCAGTCAGGCGGTGTAATCCTGCAATTAAGTTGAGATTTTGGTCTATAGTGATAGGATTTAAAAGTCCATTAGCCTTAATAGACTCCATCAACTCAGCGACTTTTCGGTCATTAAGAGTACGCCTATTAGGGGTAATATTCACACGATGAATGTCAACTGTGGAGGACATGTTTTCTCTCTACCCCTCTAGGTTTCAATTGAATTCATGTTGTCAGAAATTAATGCCATAGTTTTTCTCCTAGGTTTACAAACCCAGTAGAATTGTGGGCGATTGACTGTTTCTGGGTCAGGTGGAAAAGAGCGTCTTTTATGAGCGGTCTTTTTCCGAACCCTTAATCCCCTGCCCCTTTCATCTAAGCTATTATTGTAAATTTTCCTCATAGTTAAATTTATTCTAGTTCGTTTACACTTATTTTTAGAGTATAAATTATCATAAAAAGCTTTTGCCAAAAACCTCTTCTCTAGCGATCTTACTCTTACACCTGTCGTTAATGACTGCCAATAACTTGTCACCTGTTCCCTTTCTAAGATCTTGCACCATTCTCAACAAGGTGAGAGAAACTGGTGAGTCCAACCCTGTACTGCAAAGCAGAACCCGTTCGCGTAGCGTCTCCGACTGGAGTTGGGTAGGCGGGTTTCCCGCGCCCAGACGCCTGCACCAAGCCGAAGGGGTTTTCAAACGATAAATTAAGGGTTTCAGCTTTACCGATTCGCAATAAACCTGATTTCTGGCAGTGGTGCAAGATGTCAGATTTTCAACTCATTGACCATAAATTAAGAGATTGTTATCTGTCTAACCGACCTTAATATACTAGATAATTGATATTATCCTAGGTAAAGTCAGGGACGGAAAATTAGCTAGCCAGATTGCCCACTTCTTGAAAAAAAATGGGAGTTTTGAGAAATCGTAGTATAAACTTGGGTTTATGTACTTGTAGTTTTCGTCACTAAATCCATTACAACCTAATTGCATAAGAATAGCATTATTCCTGTGATAGGTATTTGCAATGTATTTATCTATCTTGTGATAGAGGAGTCTTACCTGATTTGTGAAAATGAATTGTAATTAACCAACCGCAAGAGGCAAGAGCAGGGACGCAGAGGAAGAGAGAAACCGAGGAAGAATGATTTAGTAATGCTATAGATAACCGTGTTATCCATAGTTAGGGTTTAGTTCAATAAAGCTCATATCTCTTATCAGAAATTTCAACACTTGACTAGAAAATAATAGTTCCTAAGACGGTTGTGAGAAGAGTGTTGCGTTGAGCAAAATGTTTTCAGAGGGAACAGGGAACAGGGAACAGGGAACAGGGAAACCTACGCCGCCTATACGTGGGATTGGAACAAGGACGCCCTTCGGGTTCGCCATAAAGCTTGGTGCAGTCGCCTAGGTCGGGAGACCCTCCTCATGCGCGCTGCTTCACCAGATCCTGCAGGAGGGTTTCCCGACCTAGGGGCTGGACTCACCGTATTTCTTGCGAAAAGCGCCAGAACGATCGGACATCTTTTTTTCAAGTGGGCTTGTATCCCACAACTAAAGTTTTTTCTTCCCCTGTTCCCCGTTCCCCGTTCCCTGTTCCCTGTTCCCTGTTCCCTGTTCCCTGACCAAAGGTCTTGTCAACCGCTTTAAAAGTCAATCTTTGAGAACGATTAATATATTGAAGGCAGGATAATATGGAGTTAACTACTGAAACTGAATTGCCTCGCCAGAAAAAACATATCGAAGAAATAGATTATCAAATTGTCCATATCTCGTTAGGGCGTTTCCGGATTAAAATTCCGCGCCTATCCCGTGATTTAGAGTATGCTAACCAACTTAACTGGTTAATTGGGTCTTTGGACTTCGTCACTAGTATTCGCATCAACCAAATAGCAGAATCATTAATTATTCACTACCAAACAACCCTCGTTTCTAGCACTGTAGCTCAAGAAAGTCTGCTGAAAGCTATCGAGCAGGCAGGCATTGTAGAAATCCCTAGCGAAAGCGCTCAAGCTCAAGCAGACTTTACACCAGCGGTAGAGAAGATCGTGGAGAGGCTAGGAACACCTATTCTTAGCTTAGGATTGGCAGTCCTTGCACAACTACTTCTACCTATCCCGCCTTTGCTATTGATGGCAGCAGTAACAGCAGCAGCAGCTCCATTTGTTTACCGAACATTTGAGATGATGCTCAAGGAGCGTCGTTTGGATGCGGATATTCTTGACGCCCTCTGGATGGGTCTTTATACGATCAAAGGCGACTTTGTAGGTCCAGCATTAATGGTTAGCCTTATAGAGTCGGGCGATGCACTACGAGATGCCACTGCCCGTGTTCATGAACAGCAAATGTTGGATTTGTTAGAAGGGGTAAATAATTATGTTTTGGTAGAGGAGGATGGAAAACAGCAGCGTATCCCATTGAGTGAGGTGAAGAAAGGCGATCGCGTCCTTGTCTGTGCAGGTGAAAAGATTCCAGTCAGTGGAAGGGTCTTGCGGGGTACTGCGCTGATTGACGAGCATAAGCTAACAGGGGAATCTAAGTTGGTTTCTCGCTCAGAAGGGCAAGTAGTACATGCTTCCACTTTGGTGTTAGAAGGTAAGATTTGTGTTTTAACAAAACGGATTGGAAAAAACACTCGCCTTGGGTTAGCAGTGCAGCTCATACAATCAGCCCCAGTACATGACACCCGTGTAGAAGATTATGCCTCTAAATTAGCAAATATGCTAATCGCACCTACCTTATTATTAAGTGGAGTAACTTTTGCTCTGACACAAGATGTATCGCGGTCACTTGCCCCCCTCCATCTCGACTTTGGACATGCGATTCGGATTGCAGTACCTACAACGGCTCTTGCTGCTGTCACCTATGCTGCTCGTCATGGTGTTTACATCCGCAGTGGTCGTGCTTTGGAGATATTAGCGCGGATAGACACCACCGTCTTTGACAAAACCGGAACATTAACCCAAGGGAATGCAGCGGTAGTTAACATTAAAACAGCACACGACAAAATTTCGCCTCAAGAAATCCTGACACTTGCTGCTTCTGCCGAACGGGATAACTCTCACCCCGTAGCTAACGCTATCATTAGCTATGCTGAAGAAAATGGCATTGAAATTAAACCCACGATCGCCAAGGACTATCGCATTGGTCTAGGGATTGTTGCTCTCATAGGGGATGAAAAGATTTTAGTGGGCAGCGACTTACTCCTTCAGCAAGAAGGCGTCAACGTAGACTTTATTTACAAGAAATATCCACCTTTGTGGAAAATTTTCAAGTGGCAAATTCCTTTGGATTATCCGACTTGCATGGTAATGTTTGGGAGTGGTGTGCTGATTCTTGGCACGAAAACTATCAGAACGCACCCTCTGATGGCAGTATTTGGCAGTCTGATGAGTCGGATAACCGTCGCGTTTTACGCGGTGGAGGATGGTATTGCCTCCCTAATCTCTGTCGCTCATCCCAACGGCATTGGGATGAGGCAGACAACGGAGGAAGTGGCACCGGATTGCGAGTAGCTTGTTTTGCCAACTCATAGTAATTAAATAATGGCAATTTGCACTCATTGAGATGCTCCCGAGGAGTTAGAGAGATTGATACGTCAACACAATAATGCACGACTCGAAGAACGGTTTTGTTGCTTCTGTATTTATGTAAGAAAAAATTGAGGATAAATATGTCACAACAAGTCAAGCAATTTCACCAACTAGTTCTCAAAAATACATCTTTAAGAGAGCGTTTAAAAGTAGCAACAGACCAAGCTAATCTTGTAAGTCTGATAGTGCAGTTGGGAACAGAACTAGGTTATAGTTTTACATATGCAGAAGCAGAGAATTACATTAACCAAAACATCTTGACTTTGATGAGGCAGTTTTCTTAAATTTCTAAACCCAAGGTGAGTGTAGACGCGACAGCTTACGTTGTTCTTTTTAGATCGCTCTATCTAGAAATTCTCCTTATAAATGGAGTGATTTAAGTTGAGCTAAATATATTTCAATACCGTTCATTTAAGGCTTTGATACCCCCTAACCCCCCTTTTTAAGGGGGATCTTCAGGGAGTGAAGCTTCTAACTGAACGTATTGAAATAAGTAGGTCGGCGCAAATAAAATTAAATATGTAAATAAATTTTAAGCGTAGGGTGTGTTAGACGAGAGTACGGCACCAAAGTCTTGAAGCACGGTGCGTTACGGCATCAGCAAGAGCGCAACTGCCTCCCCTACATAGACTTTATATTTGTTTACATACATCTGTTTTTCTTCGCCTATTTACTTATATTTATCAAATTTTAATTTTGTGAAGAAGGCATCGTTCGCGTAGCGTCTCGAAGAGAAGATTTTGGTGAGGAACTTAGACACGAGTGTTCCCTCCAGTGGGTAGCTGGGGGCAAAGAAACCGGGTTTCTGGGCTGGTGCTTAACCGAACCGTAGGGAAGGGATAAATCCCTTCAGCAGAGATGCTTTCTGCCTTTGTTGTTAAAAACCTTATGATTTTCATAAAAAATAACAGTTAATAACACTTTCTTTTTTATTTTTTTTGATGTAAACTCTATATTTAATTAGAGATAAGTCTCAAGACTGAAAGAAGCACTCAACTTCTACACAAAAATCTTCTCTTGTAAGATGTTTCATTTTTCTTTTATCCTAACGGATAAATGGTCAATCAAAATTCAAAAACGACTTGAGATTTTAATGCTTAACAGTACAAAACTTGGCAAAGTAAGCCATCCATACGTTTAATGTATTCATCAATCTTTAGGAAACTTTTTAGGAGTTTCTTGAATGTACAGCGATAGGTTTTATCCATAACAAGGCTTGTCAAAACTTATCGCAAGCATTGTCTTTTCATATCTTGTGAAAACAATTTACCTAAGTTAGGAGTATGTATGGCGGTTACAGCAGTTGCGAATAGATTGGTTATACCAGCAGAGGTTTACCTTAGCCAAGCTGAAAACATACACTATGAAATTGTGCATTGGATACCAGGACGATTTCGCATCCGGATTCCTCGACTGCATGAAGATGAGGAATACACCAACAAGCTTAAATATGTTCTTGATACTGTCGAATCCATAACGGGTGTCGAAATCAATACCCAAGCCAGTTCTTTAGTCGTAAGTTATAACAATCAACCCACTACGACGATCGCCATTGCCACGTTTCAGGAAAGGCTATTTAGCGCCATTCAAGAAGCATCTGAGGTAGAGATTCCTTTGACATGGACAGAGAAAGGCGAGAAAAAAGCTAACAATGAAGTTGACTTTGTAGAACGCCTAGCTTTTCCTGTTGCAGGTTTGGTATTGAGTGTCGGAGCGATGGTTGGTTTGCCCATTCCTGGTTTCGTAATAGCTGGCGTTGTATTTGTTGGCGCAATCCCAGTCTTCAAACGAGCATGGGAGGCGATACAACAAGAGCGTCAACTCACTATTGATTTCCTAGATGGTTTAGCAATCAGCTTACATACCGTCACTGGACACTACTTTGCACCTTCTTTTATGTTGGGTTTGGTAGAAGGTGGTGAGGCTATTCGAGACATGACAGCTCGCGGTAGTGAGCGTGCATCCCTTGACTTGCTAGATTGCTTGGGCAAAACTGCCATCGTGGAGCGCGATGGGCAAGAAATGGAAATTGCTGTAAAAGATATTGTACAAGGTGACCATGTCATCCTCTATCCCGGCGATCAGATTCCTGTAGACGGTATTATTCTACGCGGTACGGGCATTGTTGACCAATGCAAATTGACAGGAGAGTCAATACCCGTGACAAAGCGAGAAGGAGATGAAGTCCTTGCCTCTACCTTATTGGTAGATGGGCATATGTGTGTTCTCACTGAACGGACAGGGAACAACACCCGTGCTGGGGTTATCGTCAATCTGATGCAGGCTGCTCCAGTACATGATACTCGCGTAGAAAACTATGCCGCAACGGTGGCAAACCAAGCAGTTGTACCTACACTGCTGATTGGTACAGGCGTTGGTATCTTCAGTGGAGATTTGAGCCGAGCGATCGCCCTCCTAACCTTAGACTTTGGTACAGGCATCCGGGTATCAGTACCCACAACGATTCTGTCTGCACTTACCTACTCCGCCCGCAACGGTGTCTTTATCCGCAGTGGTCGAGCCATTGAAATTCTTGCCCGGATTGAAACTGTGGTCTTCGACAAGACCGGAACGCTGACAGTTGGACACGCCGGCGTCAATGATATCAAAATCATAGATAGCCGATTTACCAAAGATGAAGTACTGTGTCTAGCAGCCACCGCTGAGCAAGGTCTGACTCACCCCATTGCAGAGGCGATTGTCCACCACGCCAAAGATAAAGGAGTGATTCTAAAAGAATGCGAAGAGTGGGAGTACAAAGTTGGTTTGGGAGCAGCTGCAAAGATTGATGGTATGCAAATCATCGTCGGTAGCCCTCGCTTTATGAACCAGGAGAATATTGACCTTGAAGAATTTGATCGCCTCTGTCCTGAAGCAAAGTCAAGTGGTCAATCTCTTGTCTATGTGGCAGGTGATGGCAATTTGTTAGGTGTCATCATGTACAGTGACCCACCACGAGAAGAAAGCAAAGACGTTATCGAAGAACTCAAGAGTATGGGCATCACTCCTTATATGCTAAGCGGTGATGTAACACGGGTTGCAAAGGCGGTTGCAAACAATTTAGGAATGGATCCTAACAACATCTACGCCGAAGCTTTCCCAGAGAAGAAAGTTGAAGTTGTGAAGGGGCTGCACGACAGTGGTAAAACTGTTGCCTTTTGCGGAGATGGCATCAACGACTCTGCGGCTCTAGCATATGCTGATGTCTCTATCTCCTTTGCTGGCGCAACAGATATCGCTCGCGAAACCGCTGATGTGGTACTGATGGAAGATGACCTACGGGGGTTAATTATGGCAATCAAAGTCGCCCGACAAGCAATGGATATTATCTGGCAGAATACAGCGATCGTGGCAATTCCCAACCTCGGTGCTCTGCTTTCAGGTATTGTGTTTGCCCTCGACCCCATCCTTGCAGTAGTGATCAACAACGGTACTGCTATCCTGGCAGAACTGAATGGTCTGCGCCCACTCATGGGACCTGGTGATATGGCTCCGCTAGGTCATACACTCAGTGCTGCTGAGCTTACCGAAGAAGAGGATCGGCTTCATAGCCATCAATCTGCATCCACACCAATTCTAATCACTCATACAACTGAAGTGAAAAACGAACTAGCTAACAGCAATGGACACAGCAATCAGCAAAATGGATCCATCTTACTCAATGAAGGAAATAACTCTCATACTACAGTAGTTCTAAATCCTGCTTGAGAAGTGAGAATCCCGGTTTCGCTTCAGAGGGAACTCGAACCAGTGAACTCTTAACAGTGTATCCCACGGATGGCAATACTTGTCGGTTAACGATAGTTGAGGTGCCAGAAACCCGGTTTCTCGAAGAAACCGGGTTTCTTATTTTCGCTCTTTCCGAGCAGTATTGCCACGGATGGGCGCCGTGGGATTGAAGCAAGGACGCAGTTTATATGAGCCGAAGCGCCAGAACGAATTTCATCTTTCTTAAAAGTGCGGCTCTAAACCCACCTATGTAGTTTTTTTGGTTTCATATTCACTGGTTCGAGTTCCCTGTTAAGAGTTCCCTTTTTTTTGTAATAAACTGGGATTTTAGAACTTTCAATTCTCACAAATCCGATATATTCATTTAACAGAGAACAGAGAATAGGGAACGACTCGTAGAACGAGTTATTCCCTATTCCCTGATTAAATATCCCTCGTAAAGTGGGTTTGAAGTCCCCACCATTATGGGGATACATAGCTGCCTTAGTAGCGAGCGTACTTCTGCCTTCTTAATTTCCTAACCTAACGGTAGGATTAAGGTTCTAGAGAACTAAAGCAAGCTACGGCTAACAAAATAAATGGAATACCAGGAACAAGAGGGAGAAGCACTCCAATAACGCCTATTACAGCCGCTAGTGAGCCGACAACAATCCTTGCGAAATTTCTAATCTGCTTAAACATAAGCTATATTTTCAAACACTCGTTAGTTTCCACTGATTGAAAATGTACCAAAAAAAACTATGCTTTAAACAATCAATTAATAGTATGTTATATACTATTAATTGATTGTAACCATAAGATTAAGTTCTTCTCCATAAACGTAGTGTCAGCAACAAACTCCCGCCATACCTCATTTGCGTATGCTGCTAAAAGCATAGCGGGAACCTATAAACCCATGCCTTCTGAGTATGGGACAAAGTTGACATGGGTATATTGAAAAACAAATTACTATCGTCATAAAATTTAAGATAAGTAGTAGGTAAATGAAGCACTTTTAAGGTATATTTATAAATGAAGACCCCACGAACAGCAACAACAAAAATTGATGTCGTTGTTAAATATGCTCAAAAGCCTTGAGAATTGGTCATCAAACAACAAAATAGATGGCTGTTAAGCTGTTCCACGTTTAACTTACATATTTTCGCTGGGCTAAAGCCCAGTCCACAGAAACTCTATTGATTTTGTCTGGGCAAAGTCAGCCCCTTCTCCCAAGGGGAGACGCTTCGCGAACGGGTTCGTCAAAAGTCAAAAGTCAAAAGTCAAAAGTCAAAAGTAAGAACCCCATAAATAAATTTAGGGGCTTGTAACTTGGACGCCGTATATATGAGCGCTGCGCGTCTCGAAATACATTTTTTTCTTTTTCCATAAATAAATTTAGGGGAACCTGCTACCTTTTTCTTTCTGGTCAAAGAAACATATTCTCTTAGAAAACAAAAATCGAGGTTTTATGTACTATAACTTGAGATCTACCAGTGGAAACGGAAATTTAACTCAACTATCCAACCAATTTATAAACAAGCTAAAACTTGTGCTACCCAATCTCTTGTTGTCTTTAATCATATCTATTTTTGGCTCAATTCTTCTTACCCTATTCACTTACTGGTTAACAACGGTTGCAGGGTTTCCGGTCGCGCCCTTCTTTTTAATTATTATCTAATAGACATCTCCAAAAATCAATTGTGCGTTGTTTACAACCCTTGTAGAGACGCGCTCATTTGAGCCAGCGCTGCAGGAGAGTTTCCGGAGCTACGGGCGACTGCACCAAGCTTTATGGCGTCGCGTCTCTACATTGTTTTTCACCAGATGTCTAATACCGATTCTCTATGAGTTAGCATTTAGCAGCATTATTGGGAATTTCATCTATGTCTTCTAGTACTGTGTCAGACTCAGCTTTTGCCAAGCCTGAAGTTCCGGCTTGGCATACATTAGATGTCGATAGCGCACTTTTAGTGCTGAAAAGTCATCGCACCTTTGGTTTAACAACTGCACAAGTCACAGAAAAGCAACGGCTCTGCGGTTCTAACGAGTTAGTAGAGATGAAGGGACGTACAGCCCTTGAAATCTTATGGGACCAGTTCAAAAATATTATGTTGTTGATGCTGATTGCGGTGGCAATCATCTCTGCAATTCTGGACATCCGCGAAGCTCTTGCATCTGGAAAGTTCATATTTCCCAAAGATGCTACTGCCATTTTTTTTGTGGTATTCCTGAATGGAATACTAGGTTACCTTCAAGAAAGTGGTGCTGAAAAAGCCCTAGCAGCACTAAAAAATCTAGCTGGATCGAAAGTGCGAGTCATCCGGGACACTAAGCCCATGGAGATAGAGTCTAAAGAACTAGTGCCGGGAGATGTGGTACTGCTAGAAGCCGGAGTCAAGGTGGCAGCAGATGGGCGGTTGTTGGAAGTCGCGAATATGCAAGTGCGGGAATCAGCTTTGACAGGAGAAGCACACGCAGTCAACAAGCAAGCAGAAGCCCTGTTACCTCACGATGCGCCCCTTGGCGATCGCATCAACATGATCTTCTCAGGAACTGAAATCGTTCAGGGGCGTGCAACAGCACTGGTTACCGAAATCGGTATGCAAACAGAACTGGGCAAAATTGCTACAGCACTCCAGAGTGTGGAATCTGAACCGACCCCCCTGCAAAAGCGCATGACCCAGTTGGGAAATGCCTTAGTAACAGGTTCCCTAATATTGGTAACGTTAGTGATAGTTGGTGGCACAATTCTTCATCCCTCCCTGTTCGAGGAGCTAGTGAAAGTTTCTCTGAGCATGGCGGTTGCAGTCGTCCCAGAGGGGTTACCAGCAGCGATTACTGTCACCCTGGCGATCGGAACCCAGCGAATGGTAAAGCGTAATGCCCTGATTCGCAAGCTCCCCGCTGTGGAAACCCTTGGCTCGGTTACCACCATTTGCTCAGACAAAACTGGAACCCTTACTCAGAACAAAATGGTAGTACAGGCGGTTCACACACAAAGCTGTTCATTTAGTGTCACAGGAGAAGGCTATAGTCCCGAAGGTGAATTTCACGATTTGGGTGTAGACAACGCACACTCCAAGATCGCTTCACCTCAAATGCAACCAGAGCTTCAAGCACTCATGCAAAACTGCTTACTATGTAATGACGCAGTTTTGCAGAAGGAAAATGGTGAGTGGGCAATTCTCGGAGATCCGACCGAAGGAGCACTGCTTTCAGTTGCAGGTAAGGCGGGGCTTCGTAAGGACGAGCAAGCACTCTGCTATCCCCGTGTTGCAGAATTTCCTTTCTCCTCCGAACGTAAGCGCATGAGCGTTATCGTGGAGACACGCAAAAACATTAACAACCTTTCTATACCTGACAACCTAAGTCTTGCCTCCTATGTAATGTTTACAAAGGGTTCGCCAGAGTTGACTCTAGAGCGCTGTACTCATATTCAGATCGGAAATCGTTGGGAACGGCTCACAAATGAACAACGCCATTCGATTCTCAATCAAAACAATCAGTTTGCGGGTCGAGGGTTGCGGGTTTTAGGATTTGCTAGCAAGTTGCTCACAGAACTGCCACCGGCAGCCTCTGAAGATGCCTCTGAAAATGGACTAACGTGGCTAGGATTAGTGGGGATGCTGGACGCACCGCGTCCTGAGGTGCGAGAAGCAGTCAGGAAGTGCCGCGCCGCTGGTATTCGCCCAGTCATGATTACCGGAGACCACCAGTTAACAGCACAGGCGATCGCAGAAGACCTGGGTATTGCCAAAAAAGGCGATTTGTGCCTTACCGGACAAGAACTAGAAAAACTCAGCATGGCACAATTGGAGGCAGAAGTAGATCGGGTCAGCGTCTATGCCCGTGTATCGCCAGAACACAAGCTGCGGATTGTCCAAGCACTCCAACATCGAGGCAACGTAGTGGCAATGACCGGGGACGGAGTTAACGATGCTCCGGCACTGAAGCAGGCAGATATCGGTGTAGCAATGGGAATCACCGGTACAGACGTAAGTAAAGAAGCCAGCGATATGGTGCTGCTAGACGATAACTTCGCCACAATTGTATCAGCCGTGGAAGAGGGACGCGTTGTTTACATCAACATTCGCCGCTTCATTCGTTACATTCTAGGCAGCAACATTGGTGAAGTGCTAACCATTGCTGCTGCGCCCGTACTAGGACTGGGTGGTGTACCGTTGTCACCCCTGCAAATTCTCTGGATGAACCTAGTCACAGACGGCGTCCCTGCTCTGGCTTTGGCTGTAGAACCAGGTAGACCGATTGTAATGCAACAGCCTCCTAAATACCCCAAAGAGAATATCTTTGCTCGGGGGTTGGGAACTTACATGATTCGCATTGGATGTGTCCTGGCAATAGTGACAATTTTCATGATGTCATGGGCATATAACTTTACGCAGCAGAACACAGCAGGTGGGACGCTTGACCCAAACCGATGGAAGACAATGGTGTTTACCACTCTCTGTCTAGCCCAAATGGGACATGCGTTGGCTATTCGTTCCAACACTCGCTTATTTATCCAGATCAATCCCTTCTCCAACCCCTATATTCTTGCCTCCGTAGCTTTGACCAGCATCCTGCAAATACTGCTGATTTATATCCAACCGTTGCGGAATTTCTTCGGCACTTACTACATTACCTTTCTTGAACTCACGATCTGTGTTGGCTTCAGCGCCCTTATTTTCGTTTGGATTGAGCTTGAGAAGCTGTTTATTCGTTGGTACAACTATCGGCAGAGAGGGTATGAGATCGAAAGACACGGTATGACAACTCCTCGCCGTTAACGAGCGCGAGAAATATAACACAAAGAAAGCCAACGTTGGTTGGACAGCCTATGCCGAAAGAAAAGCTAGCGATCGCTGTAGCGGATCGAGAAGCGACACAATCGCAAGCAGAAGCAGCCAGTCTTTTCGCCAAATTTTCTTCATTAAATGGCTGTAGTTTTCGCCCTGGGTGGTAGATGAAAGGCTTGTTTTCTAAGACTTGGCGTGCAAATCTCTGATCCGAACCGTATTACCTCCATTCCCCATTCCCCTTTTTTATGAAGAAATTGATTAAAGGTCTACGCGAATTTAAATCTAGCTATTTTTGCCAACATCAAGAACTGTTTGAACAACTTTCTCATAGTCAAAAGCCGAGAGTGTTATTTATTACCTGTTCAGATTCACGTGTAGATCCAAACCTGATTACACAAGCCCAGTTAGGTGAATTGTTTGTCATTCGCAATGCAGGCAACATTGTTCCACCATATGGAGCAACCAATGGTGGCGAAGGTGCCACCATAGAATATGCAGTTCAAGCATTAGATATTAGACAAATTATTGTCTGTGGTCACTCCCATTGTGGCGCAATGAAAGGTCTAATAACGTTAGACAAATTGCGAGAGGAAATGCCACTTGTGCATGATTGGCTTAAATATGCAGAGGCAACCCGACGACTGGTGAAAGAGCATTACGGTCACTATGAGGAGGAAGAACTGCTAGAAATTATGATTGCAGAAAATGTACTTACTCAAATCGAGAATTTGCGGACGTATCCGGTGATTCATTCTAGGCTTTACCAAGAGCAACTCAAGATTTTTGCTTGGATTTATCACATTGAAACAGGAGAAGTTTTGGCATACGACCCGCAAAAGCACAGCTATGTCTGGCCTCAAAGCCAACTTCTACTATCTGAAATAGAAGAGACATCGATAGACTTGCTTCCAAATCTTATATCTTGTACCTTGAACCTTGAATGTCAAATCCATGACTAAGTGCCAGAGGACGCATTCGCTCTTTAAAGCCCTTAGATCAATTGTTGTTCTGAGCGATCGCCTACAACAACTCCATAGTACGGTACATGGATTAGTGTCCGAACGAGCACTTGTACGGCTGGCTCAGTTTATTCAAACTGCTGCACTAGAGCAGGGAACAGATACGATTGACAAAGGATTATGCTTACGAACACACTTGCCATACTACCAAATTGCTCGTAGTATTGGGATTACTTATGAAGAGTGTGTGCGTTTATTCAAGCAGATACAACCAATTGTAAGTTACCGTCGTGGCGGTAAGATTGTGCTGCAGGCTCCGGAGAAACTTGATGCTCTAGCTCGTGGAGAATATGAATTATGAATTATGAATTATGAATTATAGCGCTTTTCGTTTCAATGAGGTACAGCCTTTCTCTTGTGGGATGGGCTTCCAGCCCGTCCATGTCTCGTGCGGGCGCCCATCCCACCCCACAAGATATGTACCTTACCAATACGGGAACCGCTATATGAATTATGAATTTTTGCGAAGCGACTTAACCTTGTTAGTTTTATCCTTCTAGCGGGAACCCTAAATGATGAGCAAGTTTATGAGTTTTGATCGTTTAGGGTAAGTTGGCACAGATGACTAACACTATCGTTACAATTCCAGGGTATGAGAGTCTTGAGCCGATCTACACAGGCACTAGAACCCTAGTTTATCGTGGCACACAAGCATTAGACCAAAAACCTGCGATCGTCAAACTGCTGCGTAACGAGTATCCCAGCTTCAATGAACTAGTGCAGTTTCGCAACCAGTACACCATTGCCAAAAATCTCGACTTACCCGGAGTTGTCCAACCACTAGCACTTTTAAACTACCGCAACAGTTATGCCCTAATTATGGAAGATGGTGGTATTTCCCTAAAGGACTATACAACCAATGTAGAAACGTTGCATGCAACATCTCTACAAGAATTTCTGCAAATTGCCATTCAAATTGTCTCCACATTAGACGGACTTTATCGTCATCGAGTCGTTCACAAAGACATCAAACCCAGCAACATCCTGATTAACCCGGTTACCAAACAGGTAAGACTCATTGACTTTAGTATCTCCTCCCTACTACCCAGAGAAACTCAAACCCTAAAATCTCCTAACGTTCTAGAAGGAACCCTAGCTTATATATCTCCCGAACAAACGGGACGCATGAACCGAGGAGTGGACTATCGCACTGATTTCTATTCCTTGGGTGTCACCTTCTACGAACTCCTCACCAAACAGCTACCCTTCACCTGTGTTGAACCGATGGAGTTAGTTCACTGTCACATCGCCAAGGAACCGCCAAAAGTCCACACTCTCAACCCCAACATTCCCCCAATTTTGTGTGAAATTATCAGCAAACTGATGGCAAAAAATGCCGAAGACCGCTATCAGAGTGCTTTAGGGTTAAAGTATGACCTAGAAATCTGCTTACAACAGTGGGAAACATCAGCGAACATTTCCCCATTTAAGTTAGCAAGTCGGGATATTTCTGACCAATTTGTGATTCCCGAAAAACTTTATGGTCGCGCAAAAGAAGTCGAAACATTACTCGCCGCCTTTGATCGAGTCAGTGGGAAGAGAGTAGAAAATAGGGAGTGGGGAGTGGGGAGTGGGGAGTGG
>CAXTSI010000171.1:0-15930 GCA_964246695.1 uncultured bacterium | reverse complement strand
TATTAACTCAGCCGTGCTGGGTTGTTTTTCATGCTTTAGTCTAAACTCCAGTTGAAAGTATCATTCAGTCTACGCAATACAGACTTCGTTGCCTTCTGCCAGATGTAGATCGGGCCAAGTTGTAAAAATTTACTCCAATGAGCAGATAACCGTTCACGAATTGGCACTAGTTGAACTGAGTTTGGAGCGTATGTATCCAACAAGGCTAGCAGAGATACTTTCTGACCTTGCGCTACTAACTGCTGAGCCATCTCGAATGCTACAACACCTCCAAAAGACATGCCGACTAAAAAATAAGGTCCCTCTGGTTGAAGAATCTGCATCTCTTTAATGTAGTGAGCCGCTAAATCTTCAACCCGATGGAGGAAAGCAGACGAATGATCTACTGTTGGTATCGCTAGTCCATAAAGAGGTTGCTCTGTACCTAGATATTTTACCAGAGGACGGTAAAACTTTAAACCCTTACCAAGCACATGAATACAGAAAAGAGGCGGTTTGGAACCTTTAGGTTGAATCACCCTGAATGAGGAAAAAGGTGATGACCATCCTTCTTGACGGATAACGCTAGCCAGTTTCTCAATGGTTGATGCTTGAAAGACAGTAGCTAAGGGAAGATTTTTGTGATATATCTTCTCTAGTTGAGCGACCAGACGCACAGCGAGCATGGAGTGTCCGCCCAAGTCAAAAAAGTTGTCTCTCACACTAATGGGATGAACGCCTAACATTTTTTCCCAAATTTTTACAAGCCGCAGTTCTAATTCATCGCGGGGAGCAACAAAGGTTTCTTCTGGTTCTGGTCGAACTGGGTTAAGTATGAGTGCACGACGGTCTACTTTGCCATTAGAGTTTAGGGGTAAGGCATTTAGCAGTACAATATGAGGTATCATGTAGTCGGGTAGCTTGTGCTTTAGGTAACGACGCAATTCCGCGATCGTGAGCGTCTGATTCTGGTTTTGAACAACATAAGCTACTATACTTTTGTCATCCGTTACGTCTTCTGTGATTGTAACTACTGTTTCTCGTACGCTAGGATGTTGTAAAAGTACGGCTTCAATTTCTCCAAGTTCGATGCGGAAGCCACGAATTTTTACCTGATTATCTTGGCGACCAACAAATTCAATGTTACCATCGCGCAAAATACGGACTATGTCACCTGTTTTGTAAAGGCGACTGAGATTTGGGTTTTGAGATTGCGTCGCAACGCTTGCAACGCTTAGCGGTTTTGAATTTTGAATTGAAGAATTTTCTTCTAACTCATAACTCATAACTTTGAACTCATCACTCTTTAAGAAGGGATTGGGAATGAATTTCTCTTGGGTTAACTCAGGGCGGTTAATGTAGCCTTGGGCTAAGCCGTCACCACCAATGTAAAGTTCGCCCTTGACGCCAATGGGAACCGGTTGAAGGTTTTGGTCTAGCACATAAACTTGTGTGTTGGAAATTGGGCGACCAATGGGGAGGGTGGTAACTTCTTCTGGTACTGTTTGCACCAAGTACCAGGTAGAGAATGTTGTACTCTCTGTAGGTCCGTAAACATGCAGCAATCGTTGTGGAGAACCGTTTCTCAGTACCTCTAGGACACATCTTGGATCAACAGCTTCACCGCCGAATAGAAGATGTCGCACAGAACAAAAGGCTTGCGGAACAACTCTAGCCATCTCATTGAATAAGGCTGTTGTCAGGAACAATACGCTAATCTCGTATTTTTGGATGTATGCGGCAAAGTATCGAGGCGAAAGAACCACATCTTTTGTCATGACCACAAGCTGTGCTCCATGCAGAAGCGCTCCCCAGATTTCAAATGTAGCGGCGTCGAAAGAAGCATTCGAGGCTTGGGCAACTTTGTCATTCGGTTCTAACTTTATGTAGTTTGTGTTGTATAAGAGCCGAATCACAGCTCGATGGGGAACAGCTACACCCTTGGGTTTTCCTGTAGAACCACTGGTGTAGATGACATAAGCTAGGTCGTCAGATGTGACGCAGGTGTTTGGGTTCTCTTGGTTCTCTCGCGAGATAACTTCCCAGTCTGTGTCTAGAGAGACTACTTGTACTCGGTGTTTAGATTTTTCAACCCACTGTTGTTGCGTTAACAGTACTGACACAGAGGCATCCTCTAGCATGAAAGAGAGACGCTCCTGCGGATATGCTGAGTCAAGTGGTACGTAGGCTGCACCGGCTTTCAGGATGCCTAGTAGAGCGATCGCCATTAATAGCGAACGCTCTACATAAATTCCCACCCTCACCCCTGGTCCTACACCTAAAGAGCGCAGGTAGTGCGCTATTTTGTTGGCACGGGCGTTCAACTCTCCATAAGTGAGTTGTTGGTCATAAAATACCACTGCTACAGCATCAGGATTGCGCTCTACTTGGGCTTCAAATAATTGATGTATACAAGTTTCGTGGGGGTAATTTGTCTGGGTGTGATTCCACTCCACTAACAACTGGTATCGCTCTTGCTCCGTCAGCAGGGGCAATTCACAAACCTGCTGCTCTTGGTGAGTCACGATCCCGGCGAGCAGAGTCTGAAAATGCCCTACCATCCGAGTAATGGTGTCAGCATCAAACAAATCAGTATTGTATTCTAATTCTCCAAGTAGTCCTTGGTCTGTGTTTTCCAAAGATAGAGTCAAATCAAACTTTGCCGTCAAACTTTCGACTGGCAATGGCGTCAAATTTAAGCCTTGAAATTCCATCGCCAGCGTCGGCGCATTCTGGAACACGAACATCACCTGGAACAGCGGTGTGTGACGTAAATCTCGCTCTGGCTGCAAAGCCTCCACCAGCAATTCAAAAGGCAAGTCTTGATGAGCATAGGCTTGCAGCGCCACTTCCCGGACTCTTTTCAGTAATTCCCGAAAATTGGGGTAGCCTGAAAAATCAGTACGCAGCACCAGTGTGTTCACAAACAAGCCAATCAATCCTTCAATTTGGGCGTGATTGCGGTTAGCAATGGGGGAACCGATCAGAATGTCTTGTTGACCGGTGTAGCGGTAAAGCAATGTCCCAAACGCTGCCAACAGCGTCATGAACAGGGTGACTCCTTCTCGCCGACTCAGTAAAGTCAGCGCCTCAGTAAGCTGATGAGAGAGGGTGAACGATTGATACGCTCCCCGCAAGCTTTGAATTGCTGTTCTCGGTCGGTCAGTGGGCAGTGATAAGTAGGTGGGTGCGCCGTTGAGTTGTTGCTGCCAGTAAGCTAGTTGTGATTCTAGAACTTCCCCCTGCAACCACTGTCGCTGCCAAACAGCAAAATCAGCGTACTGAATAGGTAGTTCTGGTAGGGGTGAGGGCAAATCATTGCACTCGGCTGAGTAGAGTGCTGCTAACTCCTGCATCAGTACACCGATTGACCAAGCATCGGCGACAATATGGTGCATACACAGCAGCAATATCTGTTCTGTCTCTGCTAATAAGAGCAAACTAGCCCGCACTAAAAGTTCATTTGTGAGGTCAAAGGGGCGTTGGGCTTGGACAGTTAATAATCGCTCTATTTCAAGCTCAGTTTCAGAAGCACGCAAATCCACCACTGTTAGTGTTAAGCAACGCTCTGGATGAATGATTTGTATTGGTTGCCCATCAAGAGTAGTAAAGTTGGTGCGTAAGGCTGAGTGTCGCTTGATGATTTCGTTGAGGCTGTTTTCTAAAGCTGTCAGTTTCAGATCGCCTTGAAGACGCACCGCCAGCGGAATGTTGTAATTGGCACTATCTGGCTGTAATTTGTCCAAGAACCACAACCGTTGTTGGGCAAACGACAATGGTGAAGGTGTATCTGGTGCTTTGGGTATCCGTGGTGGTGCTGACAGTTGTTTTGCAGAACGCTGCCACTGCCCAACGTACTGAGCCAAATCGGCGATGGTGGGAGCTTCAAACAAACTACGTAATGGTAATTCCACGGACATGGTGGTCCGCACTCGTGAAATCACTTGGGTCGCTAGTAAAGAATGTCCTCCCAAGGTAAAGAAGTTGTCTAGTACACCTACAAGCTCAACTCCCAGAACATCAGCCCAGATCAAAGCTAACATCTCTTCGATGGGAGTTCGCACGGGAGCAAAGGTAGCTGAGTGTTCGCGACTTAACTCAGGTACTGGTAGGGCACGGCGGTCTACCTTACCATTGGGTGTTTTAGGCATGGCTTCTAGCATCACAAATGCTGTTGGAACCATAGAGGAGGGCAATTGCTGTTTCAGGAAGCGGCGCAGTTGATCAATAGTGGGTGATGGCTGCTGGTGTGGGACGATATAAGCTACGAGGCGCTGGTTACCGGGACTGTCTTCACGGGCTGTCACCACAGTCTGTTGTACGTTGGGGTGTTGCGCTAGTGCTGACTCCACTTCGCCCAGTTCGATGCGGAAGCCGCGTATCTTCACCTGATGGTCCATGCGCCCTAGGTACTCAATGTTGCCGTCCGGCAGGTAGCGGGCTAAATCCCCAGTTTTGTACAAACGATGAAATTTGGAATTCTGAATTGAAGAATTTTCTTCTAACTCATCACTCTTTAAAAAGGGGTTGGGGATGAATTGCTGTTGAGTCAACTCTATTCGGTGCAGGTAGCCGCGAGCAAGACCAGCACCACCAATGTGGAGTTCGCCTGGGACACCGACAGGAACTGGTTGGAGATGGCTATCCAGCAGATAGATTTGCGTATTGGCAATGGGACGCCCAATCGAGGAGGTGGTGTCTTTGGTACGGTCAGCCTCGACTTTGTAGACAGTTGACCAGACGGTGGTTTCGGTGGGACCGTACAAATTCCAAACACAGGTGCTTTTTTCTAGCAGTTGATTGGCTAGTTCTTGGGGTAAAGCTTCACCGCCGCAAAGGATTTTCAGTCGTGGGCTGTCAGACCACCCGGCTGCGAGAAGCAGACGCCAGGTGGCGGGAGTCGCTTGCATCACCGTCGCGTTACTTTTGCGCAGTTGCGCCAACAACTGTCTGCCATCCGATGCGACTTCGCGGCTGACTAAAACCACCTTGGCGCCCACAATCAGTGGTAGGTAAAGTTCCAGTACTGCAATGTCAAAAGATATAAAAGTCAGCGCCTCAGTAAGCTGATGAGAGAGGGTGAACGATTGATACGCTCCCCGCAAGCTTTGAATTGCTGTTCTCGGTCGGTCAGTGGGCAGTGATAAGTAGGTGGGTGCGCCGTTGAGTTGTTGCTGCCAGTAAGCTAGTTGTGATTCTAGAACTTCCCCCTGCAACCACTGTCGCTGCCAAACAGCAAAATCAGCGTACTGAATAGGTAGTTCTGGTAGGGGTGAGGGCAAATCATTGCACTCGGCTGAGTAGAGTGCTGCTAACTCCTGCATCAGTACACCGATTGACCAAGCATCGGCGACAATATGGTGCATACACAGCAGCAATATCTGTTCTGTCTCTGCTAATAAGAGCAAACTAGCCCGCACTAAAAGTTCATTTGTGAGGTCAAAGGGGCGTTGGGCTTGGACAGTTAATAATCGCTCTATTTCAAGCTCAGTTTCAGAAGCACGCAAATCCACCACTGTTAGTGTTAAGCAACGCTCTGGATGAATGATTTGTATTGGTTGCCCATCAAGAGTAGTAAAGTTGGTGCGTAAGGCTGAGTGTCGCTTGATGATTTCGTTGAGGCTGTTTTCTAAAGCTGTCAGTTTCAGATCGCCTTGAAGACGCACCGCCAGCGGAATGTTGTAATTGGCACTATCTGGCTGTAATTTGTCCAAGAACCACAACCGTTGTTGGGCAAACGACAATGGTGAAGGTGTATCTGGTGCTTTGGGTATCCGTGGTGGTGCTGACAGTTGTTTTGCAGAACGCTGCCACTGCCCAACGTACTGAGCCAAATCGGCGATGGTGGGAGCTTCAAACAAACTACGTAATGGTAATTCCACGGACATGGTGGTCCGCACTCGTGAAATCACTTGGGTCGCTAGTAAAGAATGTCCTCCCAAGGTAAAGAAGTTGTCTAGTACACCTACAAGCTCAACTCCCAGAACATCAGCCCAGATCAAAGCTAACATCTCTTCGATGGGAGTTCGCACGGGAGCAAAGGTAGCTGAGTGTTCGCGACTTAACTCAGGTACTGGTAGGGCACGGCGGTCTACCTTACCATTGGGTGTTTTAGGCATGGCTTCTAGCATCACAAATGCTGTTGGAACCATAGAGGAGGGCAATTGCTGTTTCAGGAAGCGGCGCAGTTGATCAATAGTGGGTGATGGCTGCTGGTGTGGGACGATATAAGCTACGAGGCGCTGGTTACCGGGACTGTCTTCACGGGCTGTCACCACAGTCTGTTGTACGTTGGGGTGTTGCGCTAGTGCTGACTCCACTTCGCCCAGTTCGATGCGGAAGCCGCGTATCTTCACCTGATGGTCCATGCGCCCTAGGTACTCAATGTTGCCGTCCGGCAGGTAGCGGGCTAAATCCCCAGTTTTGTACAAACGATGAAATTTGGAATTCTGAATTGAAGAATTTTCTTCTAACTCATCACTCTTTAAAAAGGGGTTGGGGATGAATTGCTGTTGAGTCAACTCTATTCGGTGCAGGTAGCCGCGAGCAAGACCAGCACCACCAATGTGGAGTTCGCCTGGGACACCGACAGGAACTGGTTGGAGATGGCTATCCAGCAGATAGATTTGCGTATTGGCAATGGGACGCCCAATCGAGGAGGTGGTGTCTTTGGTACGGTCAGCCTCGACTTTGTAGACAGTTGACCAGACGGTGGTTTCGGTGGGACCGTACAAATTCCAAACACAGGTGCTTTTTTCTAGCAGTTGATTGGCTAGTTCTTGGGGTAAAGCTTCACCGCCGCAAAGGATTTTCAGTCGTGGGCTGTCAGACCACCCGGCTGCGAGAAGCAGACGCCAGGTGGCGGGAGTCGCTTGCATCACCGTCGCGTTACTTTTGCGCAGTTGCGCCAACAACTGTCTGCCATCCGATGCGACTTCGCGGCTGACTAAAACCACCTTGGCGCCCACAATCAGTGGTAGGTAAAGTTCCAGTACTGCAATGTCAAAAGATATAGTAGTGACTGCTAGGAGAATGTCAGCGGCTGTCAATCCTGGCTGCTGCTGCATGGAATTTAAGAAGTTGGTCGCCGAGGAGTGGCTGATTTCCACACCCTTGGGCTGACCTGTAGATCCGCTAGTGTAAATCACATACGCCAAGTTGTTGGACTTAACTCCACTGATGGGATTGTCCTGACTCTCAAACGCGATACTTCTGAAGTCGGTATCCAGGCACACCAGACGCACTTCATGTTCCGGCAGTTGTGCTACCAAATTCTCGGTCGTCAACAGGATCGGCAGTTGAGAATCATTCAACATCAAGACTAATCGCTCTTGGGGTAGTTGCGGATCTAAAGGTACATAAGCACCACCCGCCTTGAGAATCCCCAACAGTCCCACCACCATCAACAGTGAACGTTCGACACAAATCCCCACTAGCACTTCTGGTCCCACACCCAGAGTCTGCAAATATTGCGCGACTTTGTTCGCACGGGCGTTCAACTCTCGATAAGTGAGTTGTTGGTCCGAAAACACCACTGCTACAGCATCAGGGGTGCGTTCTACCTGGGCTTCAAATAACTCATGTATACAAGTTTCGTGAGGGTAATTTGTCTCGGTGTGATTCCACTCCACTAAAAGCTGAAAAAGTTCAAGTTCAGTCAGCAGGGGTAAGTCTAAAAGGCGCTGGTGTGGGTTAGCGACAATGCCTTCTAGTAAAGTTTGAAAATGGTTTACCATCCGGGCGATGGTAGCGGCGTGGAACAGATCTGTGTTGTATTCAAACCAACCACCGATCCCCTTGGAGGTTTCTTCTAGTTCGAGGGTTAAATCAAACTGCGCTGTCCCATTGTGGACTTCTAAAGGTATCAGGGTCAGTCCGGACAACTCCAGACTCTGCATCACTGTCTTCTGGAGAGCAAACATCACCTGAAACAATGGTGTGCGGCTCAAATCTCGTTCTATCTGTAGTTCTTTGACTAACTTCTCGAAGGGTAGATCTTGATGAGAATAAGCATTTATTGCTACCTCCCGCACCTGAGTGAGAAATTTCCGGAAACTCGGGTTGTCTCTCAGGTCGGTGCGGAATGCCAAAGTGTTGACGAAACATCCTATCAACCCCTTGGTTTCTGACCGATTGCGACCTGCGATCGCACTACCCACGATGATATCTTCTTGGCTTGTGTAGCGGTAAAGCAATATTTTAAACGCCGCTAGCAGGGTCATGAATAGAGTGACTCCTTCCTGCTGACTCAGCGTCTTCAGAGAATCGCTGAGGTTCTTAGGTAGTTTCAGAAATTGCTTTGCGCCTTGGTATGTCTGGACTGGTGTTCGCGCTTTGTCAGTAGGTAATTCTAATACAGGGGTGCTAGCGTTTAGTTGCTGTTTCCAGTAGGATAGTTGAGTTTCTAGAATATTGCCGCTTATCCATTCGCTCTGCCAAACAGCAAAATCTGCGTACTGGATAGATAGCTCACACAGGGGTGAGGGTTTGTTGTTGGAGAAGGCTGTGTAGAGAACAGTAAGTTCTTGAAAAAACACATTCAAAGACCAGCCGTCACTAACAATGTGATGCATTGTTACCATGAACACATATTCTTCTTTGGCTAGGCGCAGAAGTTTGACGCGTAACAATGGTCCAGTCGCTAGGTTGAATGGCTGCTGGGCTTCTTCAACAGTCAGTCGCTGAACTTCAATTTCACGCTCAGTTTCAGTAAATTCTTGCAAGTCTATTACCAGCAAAGTCAAAGTTAAATCTGGAGAGATAACTTGAACTGCTCGCCCATCCACAGCCTGAAAGGTAGTTCTTAGGACTTCGTGGCGGCGCACAATTTCCGCCAAGCTTTGCTCTAATGCGACTACGTTGAGTGAACCTTTGAGGTGAAAAGCTACTGGAATGTTATTAATACAGGTGTCAGGTTTAAAAAGCTCAATAAACCACAACCGCTGCTGAGCATAAGATAGAGGCAGTTTTTCATCTCGCAAAACCCGCTGCATTGGCGGTCCTTTTTGAGATGAACTTAAGACAGAGCGAACTGTATTCCAGAGTTCCTTTTTTCCTTGTTTGTCTTTGGATTGCTCAACAGGAGGAAGCATGGTTTGTGATTAATAAATTTTATAATCTGATTGCTATAGCATCGATTCAGTCATCAAAAACCTAACCCCCCAGCCCCCTTCCCTTGTAGGTAAGGGGGAGCTTAACTCCCCTCCCTTCGTAGGGGAGGGGTAGGGGGAGAGGTTCTATTTTTTATCTGTGACTCGCAAGTCTATTCCTGATTTTTTCAGCGTAGTTATCAGTATAATTAATAGTCTTACTTACTCGTGTCAAAATATTTTTGTGAAGCTCTTCAAGAATTTGAAAATCATAGTTCATTTCTTGCCACTTCTTGTAAGAAATACCATAACCTAAATATTCCCATATATCAGCATTTCTTTGTTCTGCGTAACCGTAAGGTTCTAAGAGAATAACAGGTGTAGCAGACGCCAATGAATCGATGAGAGTTCCGCCACCCGGTTTGCTGATTATTGCCAGGGTTTGGCTGACTAAATCATAAAATTCATGATATTCTTCTTGATTTTTAAAATTTGTTGTACCTTCCCTTATTTCTCCAAAAGGCGGAAACTCATGCTGATTTTTTGAGTTGACTTTCCAAGGAGACCACTGAGGGTCTACCATAAAATATCTGTTTCCTTCTTTTTTCCGACAACTTTCTGCAAAATCATAAGCTACTATATCTAATAATATTCCCCTCTCCTCTAATTCCGGTATTTTATTCTGATATGTACCGATTCCCCATCCGCCGCCATGTATAACAAATCTATTCTCTCTTTCGTAGTACGGGATAGTCGGTTTACTTGTAACCGGAATTTCATGAATTAATTTTTTTTGTTCCCAATTCCAAAGCCATACCTCATTATCATCCTGATGACACTCTTGATAAATTTTAAATGATGCTGATATTTCAGCATCGATCCGACAAAGGTCTATATTTACTTTTTGAGGTGCTACTCGACTTCGATATTTTTCAAGAATAGGCATCCAGAATCCTGACCAAACAATAAAATCGCACCTTTTTTCGTTTTCCCATTTTTCCAACAGGCTGTGAACGAGTTCACGATCTAAACTGAACTGAATATCTTTGGTCATTTTATGAGCCATAAGAGCAGTTGAGAAGCTATTATGGTATGCCTTTTTATGTACGCTTAATTTTTCTTTACTTTCACTCGTATAATAATTTTCTAAAACAACGACTTCCGTATTAAGCTGCTGACTTCTTAACTGATAATTGACGAGTAAAGCGGGGATATAGACTCCTAGTGCTACACCTGAACCAAGAATTGTAATTGGTGTTTTTGAATCCCTCTCCATATTGATCGGTTATCCTTAAATTATATTTTCTGCGTTGTCATTTTTTGACTTAATAGAAATTCGCTGAGTTTTTCTATCGATTTTAGATAGGAAAATTCTAACTTTTCAAAATCAATTTCTATTGACAAATCACTTTCTATTGCCAACATAAATTCAACCATTTCCAGAGAGTCTAGTTCTAGATCTTCGATAATATCTGCTGTATCAGCAATCTCTTTAGATAATCCAGGTATTCCCTTAACTTTTTCCAAAATAATTTTGATCTCGTCATTCATAAATCTCGTCTCCATATAAACCTCCATCTCAAAAATTAGATTATTCTCAGTTGTTTACTTGCCTATTCTTTCTTACTGCCATGCCAATTCCCATATATGGACCAATACCTTCATATTGTTCTGTATATTCAAAACAGTTATATTCCTCCATACTTTTTATCTCATTCCAGACTTTCTTTACACCTGTAAAATCAATATTTGTAATATCATGAAGGACAATAATATTTGCTTTATCTTTAACTGTAAAAAACTCATTTCTGCATTCATTTTCTTCATGATTAGCATCAATCAAAACTAAATCAACCTGTTCAGATTCCTTAATGAATTCTTTAAATTGTATTGTTTGAGTATTTATTTTAACAAATTCTACTCTAGGATTAATTTTTTTATACTCAGCCATTGATGGAGTGGACATTATGTCAATCCCAATAGCTAATTTAAGTGGGTAAAACTTATTTAGATACTCAACTGTAGTTACAAATGTACCACCATGTCTAATACCTATTTCCAGATAAGAGCTAATTTTTAATTTAGATAAATCAACTAAATATTTGTTAAATTGGATCGGATACTGCCATATGCGTAAACCCTGTCCACAATAAGGATGCAAATTTTCCGGAATTTCTTCCAGTCCATCATCGTTTAAGCCAAGAGCAAGTATCAGTGATTGTATGTTATTCGGATTAGATAAAAATTCTAAATCTTTTTCACGGATTAAGGAAATACGCTCTAACTCTATAGCTATAGGCTGTAATCTTTTTAATTTCTTCCAGCTTTTTGCTAAAATTTCAAATTTGAAGTTTGAGTTATTCATTTTTTAAACTATGTGTAATTTTTCCAGTTACTGTTTTAAGCAATTCCCGGCAAATTTCAATATGTTTAGGAATCATATGTTTTTCTAGATGTAGAGAACAATAGTGAATAATGTCTTTTTCTATTAATTCCGATTTTTCTGACAAAACTATGCATGCTTTTATTGCCTGACCTAAAGTTTCATCTTTTACACCAAATACCACAACCTCATTTACTCCTTCTAATTCATATAATATATTTTCAATTTCTTTTGGGCTTACTAGCTCTCCTCCTGTCTTAATCAAATCATCTTTTCGTGCTACGAAATAGAGATACTTTTCATCATCCATTTTAAATAAGTCACTCGTGTGTAAAACTTTTTGGTAAGGATCGGAACCTGCTTGTAAAACTTTTGCTGTTTCTTGGGGAAGATTCCAGTATCCTTGCATCACATTCGCTCCTCGTACCATGAGTTCTCCTATCTCTCCTGGCTGAGTAATGCGATCGCCATTTTGATTAACAATATATGCTTCTGTATTCGGCATTGCCTTACCTACCGAATCCGGCTTTCTTAGTAAGTCTTCGGGAGGAAGATAAGATACTCTTTTACATTCCGTCAACCCATACATTGAATAAATTTTTACTTTAGGAAATAATTCACTCAGTTGAAAAAGATGCTTTGGCGGCAGAGCTTGCCCAGTACTGGTAATATATCTTAGACTGGGAAAATGATACTTGCCCAAGTTTTTAAACTTTAAAAGACATGCAATTATTGTAGGTACAAGTGGTAAACCAGTTACCTTTTCCTTGTTAACTAAACCAATGAGTTGGTAGGGATAAATAAATGACTTTTCAAGAAGAACCGTTCCGCTAAAATAAAACGGCATTAAAAGATTATATAGACCGTAGTCAAATGATAAAGGTAAAAAATTGATGATAATGTCTTCATTTGTATTTTCTAAATACTGGATTATGGAGTTAGCTGCAGACACCATATTTAAATGCGTGAGCATAACTCCTTTAGGATTACCAGTAGAACCAGAGGTATAAATAAGGCTACATAAATCAGTGTCTATACTCTGATTAGAGGGGGAGTTGTTTTGAGATTGCTTGATAAAATCCCAGAAAGAAAATGTTTTTAAGCATTTTTCTGGCAAATCAGGTTTTTCCTTGGTTAGTAAGATTAAATCTAGGCTAGAACAATAACCTGCTTCCTTAAAAAGCAATGCATCTGTAATGATAAATTTGACATGACAGTCATTTAATATATATTGTAATTTTCTGGCTTTAACTTGAGGATTTATTATGAGAAATATCCCGCCAGCTTTCAGAATACCAAAAATAGAAATGACCGACTCGACTGAGTTTTCTAAATATATAGCAACTCTATCTAGTTTTTGCAGTCCTGCAACTATTAGAGCATTACCAAGACGATTAGCAAAATTTTCTATATCGCTAAATGTGAACCTTTTTTCGTTACAAATAAGCGCTTCCTTATCAGGCGATCGCTCTGCGCTTTTCTCAAGGAAATGATGCACTAGCATGATTTTAAACTTTTGCCAGATTTTTGTATGAATAAAATGCTTTGGGTTAAACTGACATAAGGACAATACAGTTCAGTTAAATATATGGGCGCAAATAAATATAACTATATGAATTGGGTAAGGGTAAAGGGTAGGTTTTCTTACCCTTACCCTATACATAACTTTACAATTCCCAGATGTAACTGCTGTTCTGACAAGGCTTTGCCAACCCTCGGCTGGCTTTCTTTAAGTAACTTTATGAAAACCCTCTAGAATACAAAAGACTACATTTTGAGCACACTGGCATTAAACCGCAGTTATCAATTGTGTGTCTAACCTCTGTAAATTTACTGCCATGCCAAACATCATGAACGCTGTCACTTTTCAGGTCACCAACTGAAAATTCCGGGTAGAATTTACAGGAAATGACCTCACCATTAGGAAAAATGTCCATACGAGTTTTGATCGCTAAACATTTTGTTTTATTTTGAGCTGGTTTATCACTCCCCAAAATAAACTCTTTGAGTTCATCTATATCCAATGCCGGATTATAACGTAATTTAATCTTCCATTTTCTCTGATTAACTCGATTGAGTTCATCAATTAATGCATCAACAGCATTTGGATTAAGCCCGTATTTATAAGCATGCCAGCTAGGTCTGGTATCCTCGTCATTACACAGCAAATTCAAATTCATTGTAAAATACTTATCCATTTTTACTGAAGTTTCTTTAGATAAGTACCAGAGGAAACTTAAATAAACTGTATCAACTTTTTTTTGCTCAAATAGTTCCATAAATTCATATAATCTACCGATCATTTTTTCGGTAATTACACAATTTAAGGAAATTTCTCCCTTGTATTTACCTTCTTTTCTCTGCTCTAATAATAAATCAATTCCTCGAAGCGTTTTTTCATAATTTCCTTTTCCTCTGATAGAGTCATGCTCCTCCTTAAAACCCTCAACAGCAACATACATTTCCAGGTGGTCTGATATTTTTAATAGAGATGGTAATTTTTTTTCTATTTCAATACCGTTAGTACAAATAGATGTCCATCGTGGGTCTTTTTCTAGTAAATCAACTAACTTATCCCAGTCTCTGTAAATCAGAGGTTCTCCGCCCCATAAGAAAATATTTGATTTTAACTCATGTGTTGAAGCGAAAACTTTCTCAATGACAGAAAAATCTAAATCTCTATTTTGTTCTGTTTTATCGAGATCGTGATGGTGACCGTCTTCATTCCATTGATAACAATGCTTGCATCTTAAATTACAGCGATTCGTCAATTTAAAAGCGACTTCCTCTGGCAATTTTCTCACATAATGCTCATCTATTTTTTGCTCTCTTTGAGCAGCTAAAAAATTAGGCATTATCCTTTTCATTTTTTCAAATGCAACCCGATCCAGCTTGATATCTGACTTAGGTTTCATAGTTTCCTTTTCTTTGATGTCCTTAATAGCTTTTTTTGAATATTATTAAAAACACTTAAAAAGTGTGTTGGTATCTTTCAAGTGTCTGTCAGTTTTTATCAAATGCCCTAGTTAATACTTTTTTGTTTAATATCACTCTTTGTACAATAAAGGATTATTCAATATAAAGAGCAAAAAAATTTTTTTTTTACATAATCTTTATATCCCACCTTCCGCACCTAGAACTGCCACCTAGCATAATTACTGATAAAAAACATTCTTTTGAGTAATTAATTATGCTTTTTTCCAAAAAAAGGCAGCTATGCCAATACGGTTCGGAGAAGATAATCTACACACCGATAACTTCTGTAAAGACGCGTTCATTCTCGCGTGCATGAGGCGTTTTCCCGCGCCCAGGGAATTGGCGATCTTCGACGGAGGAGTGTCGGAACAAGCTTCACCCGTAAGGGCGTCGCGTCTCTACATGTATAAGATTGTCAATTTTATCTCAATAATTATTAATTTTTGCAATTTAGTTTACATAAAAGTAACAAATTAATAAATAATATTAATTTTTTAGACAATTACTCCCTTCCCGGTACAAAATTACCGTTCTTGGCGCGGCAGTCGCCTAGGTCGGGAAAACCGACAACATGCGCGCTGCCTTGTCTTGGCGGTTTTTTATAGGTAATCATAAGAGCGGTTCGGGAGTAGTCAATAAATCTCAAATTAAGATTTGGATTTTTTATACAAAAGCAATCGCACACTTAATCCAGTATATTTACGTATATCAGTGCTTAAACTTACAAAATCTTCATATACAGTTAGTTGTGCGCTTTTTATGAAAACGCATCTCTGCTTTTACACTGTTAAGAGAATAATCAAGGTTGTGGGTCAATACGGTTTGATAGTACCGTATCTGGTTACACTACATGAAAAGCTGGTAGATAAGCAACCTTCCCCCTGTACCTTCCCTGATAGTTTTGCAGTGATTTCACCGTGAAGACAGCATCTGATATGATGTCCGGCAAATTAACCACAATCAGAACCTGTCAACCCATGTAGAGACTAGCAAGTGCAACGTCTCTACATGGGTAATTAACCGGACATCATCTGACACTGAGGTGTGCCAAACACTTCCAGAATAAAATGCCCTTCTCTGTACCTCTGCACCTTTGTGGTTCGATAAAAAAAGGTGGGCAATCCGACCCGATTTTTTTAATGTGTAATGGAGTTGAAATCAATTTGTTAACCGTAATTATCTAAATTTTGGCATCTAGGAATTTCAATTACAAATTCTGTACCTTGACCCACTTCGCTAAAACAGTACAGTTGACCGCCATGTTTTTCAATAACGATCTGATAACTAATAGATAGACCTAAACCCGTACCAACACCAACAGCTTTAGTAGTAAAGAATGGGTCAAATAAGCGTTTTTTGACTTCTGGTGTCATTCCTGAACCATTATCAGCAATGCGAATGGCAATATGATTATTTTCTAAAACTTCAGTGGAAATCTGAATACGGGGAGTAGGGAGTAGGGAGTAGGGAGTAGAGGATTGCCCACTCCCCACTCCCCAGTCC
>CAXTSI010000170.1:0-15978 GCA_964246695.1 uncultured bacterium | reverse complement strand
CACTGGTACAGGTACTTCTGGATCTGGATCTGGCGTTGGCACTGGTACAGGTACTTCTGGATCTGGATCTGGCGTTGGCACTGGTACAGGTACTTCTGGATCTGGATCTGGCGTTGGCACTGGTACAGGTACTTCTGGATCTGGATCTGGCGTTGGCACTGGTACAGGTACTGGATTAGGGACTAGTACAGGCACTGGTACAGGCACTGGTACTTCTGGATCTGGCAGCGGCACTGGTACGAGTACTGGTACAGGCACTGACACCTTAGGGACTGGTGCAACAGGTACTGGTACAATGGGTAGTGGTACTGGGAGTGGCACGACTTCAGGTAATGGGACCACAGGTACTGGAACGACTTCAGGGACTAGCGCCGGGAGTGGTACGACTTCAGATGGCACTTCAGGTACTGGCACTACAAGTACTGACAGTACAAATAGCGGTACGAATTCAGGTAGTACTAGCACTTCAGGTACTGGCACTACAAATGACACCACTTCCCAAGGAGTTAGTACTACAAGAAGTCATCACGGTTCTAGCTGGGGCTGGTTAGGCTTACTTGGTCTGCTTGGTATTGCAAGTTTGGGTGGTAATCGCTCTGAACCCAAGGCTTATCGCGACCCCAATGTTTGATTCAATAATCTAGTAAGTTTTTCTTGCTAAACTTCTGTATGCAAGTAACGAGAATCGAAGGTGAAAATAGACAAATTTGCTCAGCATGCACAGGCATTTAGCAGATTTATACCAAAGTGTTAACGCCTTGCCTTCGATATCAGAGATGCTACCGAAAGCATTGAAGTAACTCGGTAGCGCTTCCAAGATAGTACAGTTCGCAACAGAGGAACTCTACTAACCCAAGTTGCGGGTTATCAAATTCTGGATGCTTCGTGACCGTCAATTCAGGCGATCGCACATGATAAGTTGACGGTTGGGCGTAGCGCAACCGTCACTTAGAGTCAACCCGATACAGTGTAAAGTGCGTAAGTCCTAATTTAGTAACTCATGCCCTAGGCGTAATCGGAAAAGCCAACTGATCGCAAGGTTACTGAATGTCTCGCAGCCGTTTCTGGGGGACAAAGCAATGATTAACTTCATTGTTATAAAATATCGTCATCACTTTCGTTAGGAGATCATTCAGCTATCTCAATATTATAGAGTGAGGTAGTTAACATTAAGCATGCGGCAATGTAATGGTGAGTGCTTTGATGCAGCCTTCACTCTCACCAGATGTTCGCAACTTAGATGGCAAAGCGATCGCCTTTCGCTGGCTGCGGCACAACCCTGGTAAGAATTACACGATTGATGGGTAAGTTACAACAACAAGGAGAAATTAGTTTTGAATCGAAAAAGAAAAAACATATAATTCTAAAGTAAATAGATATATCTTAAGATTGTTAGTTGTTGGTTATTAATTGTTTGTTGGTATAAAACAATTAACAAACAACAACTAATAATTTGTCAGAGTCAAGACTGCAAAGGCAAAATATTAAGTAGGTAAGCACAAATAACAAGAGCAAGTACAAAATGTAAAACGCTCGAAACCCTTGTGATTGCTCAAGTGCTTCGCTCCGTTCGCTTCGGACATAGTTATAAATTTTCCCGCCTACCTACTTATTAGCTTTTGACTGCTAGGTAAATTTTTGTTTCTTCTTACCCTTACGGTAAAATTGTCATTAAACCTGTGTCATAAGAAATATAAAGAACTAAGTTTTATATTAAATTTGTTCAGCTTTATAAAATGTCTGATCAAACTTCCCAAAACCAACTTGCAGATGAAAGTTTGTTGCTGCACCAGCAATCAAGTGAAAGCCCAAATGACTTGCCAATGGTAGCTAAAGTAGAACAGGCAATGATCCTTCAACTTGCCGATGGCATCATTCAGGCTTGCAACCCTACGGCTGAGCTTCTTTTGGGAATCACGGCAGAGCAGCTAATCGGGTGGAATTTGCTTGATATCACCAAAAGAGCAATTTGTGAAGACGGATCACCTTTTCCTGATGATTCTCACCCAGCTATGGTTGCTTTGAGAACAGGCAAGCCAGTTTTGAATGTAGTCATAGGTTTATATAAGCCAACTGGTGACCTAGTCTGGCTATTGCTTTCCTCACAACCTCTATTTCAGATAGGAGGAACTACACCATACGCTGTAGTCACAACTTTTACTGATATTACAGCATTAAAGTGTGGGCAAGTTGAGCGTGATGGCAGTCTTGAAAAGGAAGACGGACAGAAATTGAGAGGCGGGGACGCAAATAGGGAAAATTTCTCTGTGTTGCCACTTTCCACTAGCAATATGTCCTCTTCTAATTCGTCAGAATTGCAGGATATTCAGCGCCTCATTCAACAGATTGCCGATGCTATTCCTGGTCTGTTATACCTCTATGACTTGGTTGCACAGCGCAACGTCTATATAAACCGTCAGGTTGCGGAGATACTTGGCTACACACAAGAGCAAATTCAAACGATGGGACTACAGTCGTTATTCCAACTCTTGCATCCTGATGATTTAGCTCGATATCCTGCCCACCTAGAACGCCTCAACTCCTCTGCTGATGGCGAAGTCATCAGCTTTGAATACCAGTATCGTCATGCCAATGGAGAGTGGCGCTGGTTCTATAGCTATGAGACGGTATTCAGCAGAACCGCCGATCGCTCGCCGCAGGTGATTTTGGGCATTGCTCAAGATATTACAGAGCGACGACGCACAGAAGTTGCCCACCAGCAGAGTGAAGAGCGCATTCGGCTGGCAAGCACAGCGGCTGAACTGGGTATGTGGTTTTGGAATCTTACCACGAATGAGTTGGTTTGGACCGAAACGTGTAAAGCGCTGTTTGGCCTCTCCCCAGACACCGAAGTCACCTACGAGCTTTTCCTAGACCTTTTGCATCCACAAGACAAACATCGCACCCATGAAGCAGTCACCCGTACTCTTGAGGAGAAAGTTGACTATGACATTGAATACCGTAGCGTTTGGGCTGATGGTAGTGAGCATTGGATAGCCGCCAAAGGTCGCAACTTCTACGATCGCTCTGGCAAACCAGTCCAGATGATGGGTACGGCTCAAGACATTACTCAACGCAAGCACACAGAGTTAGCCCTGCATCACAGCGAACAGCGCTACCGTCTGCTAGCTGAGGCTATTCCCGAAATCGTCTTTTCAACAGATGCAGAAGGTCGGGCGGATTACGTCAATCAACGATGGCACGAATACACTGGGCTACCCTTAGAGGAAACTATCGGATATGGTTGGTTAAAAGCGCTGCATCCCCATGACGTAGCAACTATTAAACAACCGTGGCAATCCGCTTTGCAACTCGGGATTCTCTACGAGAACGACCACCGTTTCCAGAGAGCTTCTGATGGCACATATCGTTGGCATCTGGTACGCGGCTACCCCCTAAAAGACGACCAAGGACGCGTCATCAAATGGTTTGGAACCTGCACAGACATTCACGCTCAAAAACAGCTAGAAGAAGAACGAAAACAAATGTTAGAGCGGGAAAAAGCCGCTCGTAACGCAGCCGAAGACGCTAACCGGATCAAGGATCAGTTTCTCGCTATTCTCTCTCACGAACTACGCTCACCGCTCAACCCCATTCTAGGGTGGACCAAGCTGCTAAAGAGCCGCAAGTTTGATGAAGTAGCTACAGCCCGTGCTTTGGATACCATTGAGCGAAATGCTAAGTTGCAGATTCAACTGATTGATGACCTGCTGGATGTCTCTCGCATTCTCCGAAGTAAGCTTTCCTTAAATGTTGCTGCTGTTGATCTAGCAGTTGTAATTAACACCACATTGCAAACTGTGCGCTTAGCAGCACAAGCAAAATCAATCGATTTGAGATTTTCGATTTCAAATGGACATGGGAGATGGAAAAATCAAGAAAGTACCAATTCCGAATCCCAAATCCCAGATCCCAAATTCTTGGTTGCTGGTGATAGCTATCGCTTGCAGCAAGTTGTGGGGAATCTGCTCAGTAACGCCGTCAAGTTTACTCCTATTGGGGGATGCGTTGAGGTACAACTGTCAGTCGTAAAAGGCAGTAGGGAATGGGGAGTAGGGAGTTGGAAAGAATCTCCCCACTCCCCTCTTTTTGCCCAAATTACAGTCATCGATACAGGAAGTGGTATCTCCCCCGACTTTCTGCCGCACGTATTTGAATATTTCCGTCAAGCAGATAGCAGCACAACCAGAAAGTTTGGTGGACTAGGATTAGGATTGGCAATAGTTCACCACTTGGTAGAGTTGCATGGCGGTACTGTGACAGCAGATAGTTCCGGCGAGGGAAAGGGAGCGACGTTTACTGTTAAACTGCCACTCATGAAGAGGAAGACGTGTGAGTTAAATCAGGAAAATTAAAGAGCCAATGCTAGCCCAAATTTACAAAGCTTAAAAATTTTGATTGTTGATGATGACCCTAACACGTGGGAATAGACTTTAGTATATTTAAATCATAAAACACCGCTTGTAAATCTACAATTGGTATGATATTGTACCGAATATTAGCCGTTTTACAAGAATTACTATGGCATTTTATGAACACTCTCCACTCTAAAGAGAGAATGGCTGATGTTTCTCGTTGGCGTAGACGCGGAGCGGCTTGTCGCAGACATCGCCACTCATTATCCAGTCATAGAGAGGCATTGGTATTTTTCGGAGATGTCTATTAAGGAAGGTTTGCCAGCACATCATGTTTGCACTTTGGGTATGCAGTTTAGAGTTCTTTTATCTAAAAGCAATAGAGAAATTCGCGCTCATTTCTCACGCACATGAAAAAATGAATAGTTGAATTTTTTGTATAAAAATAAAACCCAGTTATTTGAAATTAAGATGATGAATTTATCTCAAGCTAGATCGTACCCCAAATGGGTTGTCTTTCAGCTCATTGAAAAATGTAATCTGAGATGCAGTATGTGTTATGAGTGGGGAGAAAAAGGTTTTTATCATGAAAAAGAAGATCTGTTTTCTCTTGATTATTCTGTAGTTGAACGAGTGATTAAGGATTGCCTTCCGACAAAACCATATTTTGAATTCTTTGGAGGTGAACCTCTTCTTTATCCACGCATAGGGGAGGTTATAAGATTAATTAAAGAAGGGGGGTGCAAACTGAGTATTCCCACGAATGGAACGCTGATTGAAAAATATGCAGAACTGTTAGTTGAAACTCCGCCAACTCGTTTGTGGATTTCGCTGGATGGTCCGGAAAATATCAATGACCAACAGAGGGGAAAAGGGGTTTTTCAAAAAGTAATTAAGGGAATCGACAAACTCTATGAAATCCGCTCAGCCAGAAAAAGCGAGTTTCCAAAAATTGGGATAGCTTATATCGTGACTCCTTTGAATTATTCCTACATTGAGGAGTTCGTTCTTAAAAGTATCGATATTTCTAAGATTGATCTTCTAAGTATAGAATTTCAGAATTATGCAACCGAAGAACAGTACAAAAAATATGCTGACATATTGCAAACAGAATTCGGTGTTTCATCGGCTTCTTGTGTTCAAGGATATGTTCAAAATCCTGTGTTATTTGCAGGAATGGATTTTGAATCTATAACTCAACAAATGACGAGAATTAAAAATCTCTGTAAGCAACGAGGAATTCTTTTTTTCGCCCAGCCTGTAACTATCGAATTAGATAATATCCGCAATTACTTTACGGCAAAATGGGAAAGTATGGTTGATTACAAGTCACGTTGTGCTTTTCCGTGGATTTACGCAGAAATATCTGCTAGAGGAGATGTGACCGTTTGTCACTCTTTTTATGATCTTTCTTTAGGAAATGTTTATCAAGAAAGTATCCTTGACATTTGGAATGGGGAAAGGATGAAAAATGTGCGTAATCATTTAAGGAAAGAACTCTATCCAATCTGTACTGCCTGTTCCAAGTATTATAATAATCCTCTTTCATCGGTGGGAATGTAGTTAAAATTTGGTGTAAAGTAACGGTTGTGCTATCATCAGAGAAAATTAGCTGTAAGCTTTGCTCAGAAATACTTTTAATACCAATCTGCGTTCTAAAATGTAACTGTCAAAATCGGGAGTAGGGAGTGGGGAGTAGGGAATGGGGAGTAGGGAATGAGAATTTCTAAATTGCGGTTGTGAATGCAAATTGTTATAAGGTTTCAATGGATTGCCTGATGATAATTTGAATAATACATTAGCAAAGGATAAATGTAATGTGAAAGAATTTAATAATAAAGTTGCTCTCGTCACAGGGGGGAGTTCTGGAATTGGGAGACAAACTGCCTTGGTCTTTGCTCAAAAAGGGGCAAAAGTCGTCATTGCCAGTCGGAGAATCAAAGAAAGTGAAGAAACTGTCCAACTGATTAAAAACTCAGGGAGTGAAGGAATTTTTATTCAAACGGATGTCACTCAAGCTAATGAAATCCAAAACTTAATTAATCAAATAGTTGATACCTACGGTCGGTTAGATTATGCCTTTAATAATGCCGGAACTGAAGGAATAATTGGACGTGCAATTGACCAGACGGAAGATAACTGGAATAACATTATAGAAACAAATCTTAAAGGAGTCTGGCTGTCGATGAAGTATGAAATCCCTCAGATGATTAAACAAGGGGGAGGAGCAATTGTCAATAATGCTTCGGTTGCGGGACTGATTGGGATACGTGAGAATGCCATTTACTGTGCAAGCAAACATGGGGTCGTAGGTTTAACTAAAGCCCTAGCGTTAGAACACGCAACAGATGGACTGAGAATTAATGCTGTTTGTCCTGGTTCAGTCAATACAGATATGCTAAAGCGCACTTTGGTTCGTCAGGAAAACGTAGATGGACCGCAATATCGTTCACAAATGCTTAGCCGCAAAATGATTTTTGCGGGTGAACATCCAATGAAACGCATCGGTCAACCAGAAGAAGTGGCTAAGGCAGTCGTATGGTTGTGTTCCGAGGATTCTACTTTTGTGACAGGTCAATCGTTGGCAATTGATGGAGGCTTTACAGCACAGTAGGCCATTCAAAAGTTATTTAGCCCAATTTGTTTAATTCCCATTACCCATTACCAGCTTAGGCAATAGTATCAGTATTCAAGCGGACAAGCTATTATAGAAGAGTTTTTAAGTATTTGACGAGTATTTTTTAAGGCTAAGGAGATATAACCATTGATTTGGCGTCATCCGCCGCGTTTCGTATGGCAGGCGGCTTTTTCACTACTGATATTTATTTTCATGTACCTGCCCATACTGGTACTTGCTTTTTATAGCTTCAACGCCTCACCCTACAGTGCAAATTGGCAAGGGTTCACTTGGGATTGGTATGGCAAATTGTTCAGTGATGAGCGGATTTTATCAGCTTGGCAAAACAGTTTGATAGTTGCCTGTTGTGCCGTGGGTGTTTCAGCAGTGTTGGGAACTTTGATGGCGGTGGGGTTAGCACGTTATCAGTTTCCGGGTAAGACGTTGTATCGCGGTATCTCTTACCTACCGTTGATTATTCCCGATATTGCGATCGCAGTAGCTACCCTAGTTTTTCTGGCAGCGTTTGCCATTCCCCTCAGTTTGTGGACAATTGTGGCGGCACATGTGGTATTCTGCCTTGCCTACGTTGGTCTTGTTGTGTCTTCTCGACTCCCCAACTTAGATCCCCATTTAGAAGAAGCAGCACTAGATTTAGGCGCCACACCAGTGCAAGCCTTTATCAAAGTATTGCTGCCTCAGTTGATGCCAGGTATTATAGCTGGTTGTCTGCTAGCATTTGTCCTTAGCCTAGATGACTTTCTCATCGCTAGTTTCACTGCTGGTAGCGGTGTCAACACTCTGCCAATGGAAGTTTTTAGCCGCATCAGAACAGGGGTAAAACCAGATATTAATGCTCTGAGCGTCATCTTAATTTTAGGGTCTGCAATCGTCGCTTTTGTAGCTGAATCGATTCGCGCTTCCGGACCGGATAAAAGCTCACAATAGAATTGCTAATGGCTAATTGCTAATTGCTAATGGCTAATTGCTAATGGAAACAAGCTGCAAGGGCTGTCTCACCATTAGCCATTACCAGCTTTACGTAGATGCAGTTAATTTTTATTTTTTAAAATATTACCGTAATATTACTGATGTGCTAAGCCCGCAGCCTCAGCAAAACAGCAATTGCACTGATGGCGATTAGGAATAACGCCAATAAACTAGTCGTATTTTCATCTCTTACTCTATATGAAAAAAAATACATCAATATTCACATACACGCTGTTGGGAATCGCGTTGTTAATGGCGTTGTCTCTCATCCCCATCTGGGAAACACCGAGTGTGGCGGGGGTGACTTTCACACCGCAGGGAGCGCAAGCACCCAAGCGCTCATCTGGAGGAGCCTCGCGCTCCGGTTCAAGCTGCGGTGCAACAAAAGCAATTAATAGCGCAGCGGTTACACCGCTGCTACCAACAACTAATATTGGCTTAACGATGGCAGAACGTCCGACAATATTTGTCTACGTTCCTGAAACTATTGCTAAAAAAGCATTTTTTAGCATCCAAGATGAAGACACCAACAACCATTACCAGACAACCTTACGTTTGCAAGAATTACCGGGTGTTATGGAAGTTAAACTCCCGGATTCGGCTCCAGCGCTAAAGACAGGCAAGAATTATAAATGGTCTTTGGTGATGATTTGCACTGAAGACTTAGAGCCGGATAGTCCTTCGGTCAGCGGATGGATTCGTAGAGTTGAACCCAATCGCAGTTTGGTAAATCAGCAAAACATGAAAAGCCAACTTGAGTCGGTTTCCAAGTTAGCTGAGGCGGGCATTTGGTACGATTCGCTCTCAACTCTTGCACAGTTGCGGCGATCGCAACCTAAAAATCAAGCGTTGACTGCTTCCTGGCAACAACTGTTAAAGTCAGTTGGGCTAGAGGCTCTAGCAAATGAACCACTAATTAACTAATTGTTAGTGGTTAGTAGTTAGTGGTTAGTGGTTAGTGGCTAATGGCTAATGGCTAATGGCTAAGGTCAGACTGGCTTTTAACAATTAGCACTCTTACAATTAGCAATTAGCAATTAGCAATTAGCAACTAACAACTAACAACCAACAACCAACAACTAACAATCCAAACCGGATGTGGTCTAATTTTAAAGCGTTGTTTTGGCGATGGCGCTTTGTACTCATGACAGCCCCCAGTGTAGCGATCTGCGTCATGGCTGGGGGAATGGCAGGATTTTTCCAGCTACTAGAGTGGGCAACTGTGGAGCAGTTTTTTGCTCTGCGTCCACCCGAAAAACTGGAACAGCGCATTCTCATCGTCACCATAGATGAAAAAGACATCACCAAAGTCGGCAAATGGCCAATTCCTGACGCTGTTTTAGCTGTTGCTTTAGCCAAGCTAAAAGCACAGCAACCAGCAGCTATTGGCATGGATATTTATCGAGATTTGCCAGTGGAACCAGGTCATCAGCAATTGGTTGAGGTGATGAAGACCACACCGAACTTGATTGGAGTCAAAAAACTGGTGGGGGTAGCGGTGCCTCCACCTCCTACCTTATCTAAACTCGATCAAGTTGCTCTCGCTGATGTGGTTTTGGATGCGGATGGCAAGGTGCGGCGAGGCTTGCTGTCTGCTGGTAATGACAGAGGTGAAATTACATTAGGTTTAGCTGCTCGCTTGGCAGTCATGTATCTCGAACCCAAAGGCATCTCCCTGGAGGCGACCAACCCGGATAGCACTCATTTGCGCTTGGGTCAAGCGGTGTTTGCTCCCCTGACTGGCAACGAGTTCGGTTATCGAGGTGCAGATGTGGGGGGATACCAAATTTTTCTCAACTACCGTGGCTTCCAAGACCGCTTCGATACAGTGACGATGCAGGAGGTGCTTTCTGGTACTGTATCGCCGGAGCGAGTGCGATCGCGCATCGTTTTGATTGGCACAACAGCCAAGAGCATCAATGACTTTTTTAACGTTGGTTACAGTCGCAATTCAAGTGATGCAGGCGATCGTATGGCTGGGGTGGTAATTCACGCCAATTTAATCAGCCAAATTTTGAGTGCAGCAGTTGAGGGACGACCTCTGATCGGAGTGTGGTCAACATCTGCAGAGTGGTTATGGGTTTTGTGCTGGTCTTTTATTGGCAGCGGAGTGAGTTGGCAATTGCTCCAAATTATTAACAGACGTAACAAGTCATTTCTAGGATTGCCCATCCTAGGGATAACACTTTCCACAGGTATTCTCATAGGTAGCAGCTATTTCGCCTTTGTTGGGGGTTGGTGGATTCCTTCTGTTTCACCGTTACTGGCGCTCATCGCCTCTGCGATTGTGACGACTAACTTTCACAAGCAATGGCAACTAGAACAGGCAAACGAGCAACTGCAGGAGTATTCTCGCACTCTAGAGCAAAAAGTGAGCGATCGCACTCAGGAATTAGTAGCAGCAAAAGAAGCTGCTGATGTCGCAAACCTTGCCAAAAGCGAATTTCTTGCCAACATGAGTCATGAACTGCGTACACCCCTGAACGGCATTTTGGGGTACGCGCAAATCCTGCAACGCTCCCAAACAATGACGAAATCAGAACTGGATGGTGTCGGCATTATTCACCAGTGTGGCGCACACCTGCTAACTCTCATCAACGATATTTTAGACCTGTCGAAAATTGAAGCTCGCAAACTGGAACTGCACCACAGTGATTTTCATTTTGCTTCCTTTCTGACGGGAGTGGTAGAAATGTGCCGTATCCGTGCCAAGCAAAAAGGAATCTCCTTTATTTCCCAACTAGATCCCCAACTGCCCGTAGCGGTTCACGCCGATGAAAAACGTTTAAGGCAAGTCTTAATTAACTTACTTGGTAATGCCATCAAGTTTACCGACAGCGGCGGAGTAACTTTCAAAGTAGAGGTAATTGGTAATGGGTCATCGGTAATTGCTAATAGTCAAGAGCAATTAGCCCTTCGGGTTCGCAGATCCTGCAGGCGGGAAACAAGCTGCAAGGGCTGTCTCACAATTAGCAATGAACAATTAGCAATGAACAAAATTCGATTTGAAATTAAAGATACTGGTGTAGGAATGACTCCAGAACAATTAGAAAAGATTTTTTTACCTTTTGAGCAGGTAGGGGAAAAAAAGAAACAAGCAGAAGGCACGGGATTAGGATTAGCAATTAGCTGCAAAATTGCCGAGTTAATGGGTAGTGAGATAAAAGTTGAAAGTACCTCGGGAGTTGGCAGTAAATTTTGGCTAGATTTAGATTTGGAAATTGCTACTGAATGGGTACAGACAGCTTCAGTAGTTCAAAACAAAAAAATTGTTGGTATTCAAGGTGAAAAACCGAAAATACTGATTGTCGATGACCAATGGGAAAACTGTTCAGTCATTGTCAATTTGCTGGAATCTATTGGATGTTACTGCTTTGAGGCTAGCAACGGTCAAGATGGTTTATCCAAAGCAGAAGAAATTCAGCCGGACTTGATTATAACTGATTTAGCAATGCCAGTTATGGATGGTTTTGAGATGATGCGATCGTTAAGAAGTTCACCTCAACTGCAAAATGTAGCAATTATTGTTTCCTCTGCCAGTGTATTTGAGACCGATCAATACAAAAGCTTGCAAGCAGGAGGCAATGAATTTTTGCCCAAGCCAGTGCAAATTGACGAGCTTTTCAAACTGTTACAGAAATATTTACAACTGCAGTGGATTTACGAAGGGGCGGGGGAACCCCGCCCCTACCCCACGCCGGGTACAGACGTTCCGCCGGCACGTCTCTTGGACACTCCCCAAATGATTCCACCAGGCGCAGCAGAACGTGACAAACTATTCGATTTAGCTATGAGAGGGAATATTAAAGGTATACAAATGGCATTAGATGAACTGGAGAAGTTAGATGAGCGCTTTGTACCTTTTGCTGGCGAAATTCGGCAATTGGCTGATAGCTTTCAAATTAAAAAAATCAGAGAATTCATTAAAAATTTTAAGTTTGACAGTCAATGAATAAAATTTATTTTGAGGATACAGCTATCTTAGTTGTTGATGACAATCCGACGAATTTGAAAGTGCTGTGTGAAGCGATCGCTAATTCCGGATGGGAAATTTTGGTAGCTACTGATGGCGAAACTGCCATTGAGCAAGCTCAATATGCCCAACCGCATCTGATTTTATTAGATATAATGATGCCGGAAATCGATGGGTTTGAAACCTGCCGTCTGCTTAAGGAAAATCCTGTAACTCGTGACATCCCGATAATTTTCATGACTGCCCTTTCTGACACAGTTGATAAGGTCAAAGGTCTTTCTATAGGAGCCGTAGATTACATTACCAAACCGTTTCAAACTGAAGAAGTTTTAGCCAGAATAAATGTGCATTTAAAGTTGCATTTGTTAACTAAAGAACTTGCCGATCAAAAGATGGAGCTAGAGAAGCGAGTTGTGGAGCGTACAGCAGAACTTAAGACGGCACTACACGAATTGCAACAATCTCAACTACAGGTAGTGCAAAATGAAAAAATGTCAACTCTCGGTCAGTTAGTTGCTGGCGTAGCCCATGAAATTAATAACCCTGTTGGCTTCATCACGGGAAATTTGAGCCTCCTTTGTGAATATACATCTGATATGATTAACCACTTGCAACTGTATGGTAAAAATTATCCGAATCCGATACCAGAGATTGCAAAAGATGCCGAAGCAATTTATTTAGACGACCTGCTTCAAGATATACCGGAAGTAATTAATTCTATGAAGGTCGGCATAGAGCGTATTAGCGACATTAGCACTAGCTTACGAACTTTCTCGCGCTCTGATACCTCTACTAAAGTAGCTTTCGATATTCATCAAGGTATCGAAAGTACCTTGATGATTCTCAAGCATCGGTTGAAAGCAGATAACAACCGTCACGAAATTGAAGTTATTAAAAATTATGGTGATTTGCCGCTTGTGGAATGCTACCCAGGACAACTAAATCAAGTATTTATGAATATTATTTCTAATGCTATTGAAGCTTTGGATGAATATAGTAATATTCAGGCGAAAACAGAAATATGTAAAAAGCTTATATTGACAATTTCTACTAAAGTAAATACTCCCAATCAATTTGTGAATATATCTATATTAGATAACGGTTCAGGGATGTCATCTGAAGTAAAAGAACAAGTTTTTGCACAATTTTTCACTACTAAATCTGTGGGGAAAGGAACTGGTTTGGGATTATCTATTAGTCGGCAAATTGTAGAAGATAAGCATCACGGTAAGCTAAGCTGTATTTCGGCATTAGGAGAAGGAACAGAATTTGTAATTGAAATTCCGATTAAATGAGCGCAAATTTGAAATCCTACTAATAGCTATTTCCAGAAATAATTATGAAACTTATTCCCCGCATTCTCGTTCCTGGGCTACTGCCTGGGAACGCCTTCCGTCTCACAAGCAAAATAAGACCCTAACTAAGTATATACACTGTCCGATGAGGCTCGTTGTGTTTTATCCGAATAAGAACCGCTATTACGGCGCCATGATCCTTTGTTTTGAGCCTATCTCCGGTCTAAAGACACGGAGATTCTGGCAATTCGAGAATTTCTCCCCCACGGATGCCCACGGACGTAAGGGCGGGGTAACCCCGCCCCTACCCACCTCCCCAATCGTTGAGGCGACCGGATGGGTGGTGGATGAGCATGGTTTTGTGGAGTTAGTTGCGCAAGCACCGCAGTTAAATACACAACAAGCTTGGCAAAAAACACTTACGTGTGGGGAAATCTAAAGTGATGAAACAAATTCACTCGATGCTCAAATATTCACTTGTCCTCGGCTGTGTGCTAGCTCCCGATTCGGTATTGGGGCAAATTGTCCCTGATGCTACACTCAGGGTGAATTCCTCGGTTACTCAAAGTAGCAATAAGTTCACAATCAACGGCGGTACAGTTGTGGGGGGTAATCTTTTCCACAGCTTTCAACAATTTAACGTTCCAACTGGAACTGAGGCATTTTTTAACAACGCCCCAACAATTGAAAACATTTTCACGCGGGTGACAGGTGGTTCTATCTCCAATATTGATGGCATCCTGAGAGCGAATGGCAGCGCCAACTTGTTTTTGCTTAATCCTTCGGGCATCATTTTTGGTCCCAATGCTTCGTTAAATATTGGGGGTTCGTTTATTGGCAGTAGTGCTATGTCGATCAAATTTGCCGATGGTACTTACTTTAGTGCCACCAATCAAGAGGCAGCACCGTTACTAACCGTGAATGTGCCGATTGGGTTGCAGTTTGGCACTAATCCAGGCGGAATTATCGTACAGGGAACCGGGCACAATTTGACGTTACCATCGGACGGCTTACCCTACATCCGCAACAATAGCTCAGGATTGCGTGTGCAGCAGGGAAAGACGCTGGCGTTGGTGGGCGGGACGGTTGACCTCAATGGTGGCACGATAACAGCAGAGCAAGGACGGATTGAATTGGGCAGTGTGAGCGACTCCGGCTTAGTTAGCTTAACCCCAACCGCCCAAGGATTTACGCTCGGCTATGCTGGAGTGCCTTCCTTCGGTGATATCCAGTTATCGCAGCGGGCGTTAGCAGATGTCAGCGGTGCTCCAGCAGGCTCGATTCAGGTGCAAGGTCGCGACCTTAGCATCAGCGATGGGAGTGCGCTTTTCGGGCAAAACTGGGGGACGCAGCCTGGGGGAGACATTAACGTCAACGCCACCTCAACGCTCTTGTTGAGTGGCACGACCCTAGATACTAAGATTTCCAGCGTACTGTACACCGAAACTGTGGCACCTGGCAAGAGCGGTAACATTAGTGTTTCAACTGGGCGGTTGATTATTCAGTCGGGCGGTGCTATTGCTAGCAAAACCTTTAGTGGCGCGAACGGCGGCAACATTGATGTCAATGCGGCTCAGTCGATACTGTTGAGTGGGTTGTCACCGATTAATCCTCTAAAAATCAGCAGCATTGGTTCATACACGTTTTCTGCTTCTACTGGCAAAGCGGGAGATGTGAGCGTGTCAACCCGGGACTTATCTGTACTCAATGGAGCATTTGTGTCAGTTTCAACCGTGAGCGGGGGTAAGGGTCAGGGCGGCAATTTGACTGTCAATGCTGACACGATCGACGTTATTGGCACGACTCCAACTTTCAGCCCCAGTGCCTTATCTGCTGTCAGTTTTGGGGCTGGCAATGCTGGCAAAATTACGCTCGACACTCGGACTTTAGCGATTCAAGATGGCGGTTTGGTGGCGACTGCCAGCGTGGCGAGAGGCAATGCTGGCAGTCTCACGATCAATGCCTCGGAGTCGGTACTCGTGGATGGTCCTTTAGCAGGGACACCAATTCCTACTCAAATCAGCTCCAGTGTCACTATCCCGACGGAAGGCGTGCGACAAGTGTTTCAACTATCAGGCGTACCGACTATTGGTAATGCTGGCGATGTAACTATCAACACGCCCACCTTAAGGGTGACTAATGGGGCATTGGTGAATGTCAGCAATGAGGGGGTGGGCAAGGGCGGAACGTTAACGGTGAATGCAGCGAGAGTGTTCATGGACAATCAGGGTAGGATCACAGCAAGCACTGCATCCGGTGAAGAGGGCAAAATTGACTTGCGATCGCAGCAGTTGCAATTAAGCAACGAAAGTTCGATTACTGCTACTGCGGGCGGTAGTGGCAATGGCGGCAATATTTCCTTGCAGACGCAGGACTTGCGGTTACGCAACAAAAGTTCTATTACCGCTAGTGCAGGTGTTACAGGTAATAGCGGCAATATCACCACGAATAGTGCGGGCGATACAGGCAATGGCGGCAACATCAGCATCGACACTGGCACTCTACTCACAAGAGAAAATAGCAGCATCGCTGCTAATGCACAACTTGGTTTTGGCGGCAGGGTGATGATAAATGCTCAAGGCATCTTTGGCTCTCAGGATCGGATAACTGCCAGTTCCGCTAGGGGAGCCTCATTTAACGGTGTCGTGCAGTTCAACACCCCTGATGTTGACCCCAGTACCGCAGTCGTTGTCCTACCCGCAACTGTTTTAGACCCAACTCACCAAATCACTGCCGGATGTGCAGCAC
>CAXTSI010000169.1:0-16064 GCA_964246695.1 uncultured bacterium | reverse complement strand
GCGATTAATTAGGCAATGGGTATGTTCCAGGGCACTCCCCCCTGAACGGTTACAGTAAAGAAATGTTTTATGTCAGAGAAAACGTCAATCCCGCAACTGATATCATGTCCGGTTAATTACCAATAATGTAGAGACTAGTACAGTGGGCGCGGAAATAAACCCACCATTACGAACCTTGAAAAAATCACCATTTGCAGTCCTTGAAAATGGTAGGCATATTTACGCCGCAAGGCACTAGCAAGTGCAATGTCTCTACATTATGGCGGTTGGTTCCACATGGCGCTGGAGATTAAAGCTTAACGCTCTTCTATGACTCTGGAGAAAGAAAAATCCCATTAAACCTCGACGACTGGAAGTCGCGCCAGTCCCCTAGTAGCGGGAAACCCTGTTGCAGTAGTTGACAACTGGGTGCATAACTTACATTTTTGGAGAAGCGATCGCATAAGAAATCACCGTTAGCGTGCAGCACATTGCTGTGGAGAACAAACACTGGCAATATTCACAGAAAGCCCTTGTTCATTTTTGCTTTTACACAAAAAGAAGGCATCAGATGTTACTATTTCGGTTTCTTCGTCTATCCACTGTTTACGGAGTAATGCCCGGTAGACAATGGCATCATCAGCTAATTTTTCAAACACTGATGCTTAGCCAGTAGATTCTGCTGTCATCCTTCGTTAAACCACTCTAGCCAACGAACTAAAGTTGATACTGAAACAACATCTTCGACAGCATACTCATCACTCGTTGAATGATAAATGTCAACAGGTCGATCGGGACTAGAGGGACAGAACAGATGCACAGTACACTCTGGCTTCAAACGTGTCCAAGCTAATCTAATTCCTCCTTCGTGATCTGTCGAAGCAGAAGCTTTAGGAAAGCTGCTTCCCATCAAAGAATATGCTTCTGAAACTAAATTCAACAGCGTCTTGAAAGCGTAGTCAGTTGGTTTAAGAATGCCATAATCATCCTCATCCTCTGTCTCTAAAAGTTCTAAAATTCGTTTAAGAGTAATTGTAATTCCTTGAACTTCTAACGCAACAGTCATGATACTTCCTATTTTGTATTAATTTAAGCAAACCTTCACTTGCCTGAAACCGAAGCTTGTGAGTTATGAGTGAGGATTCAAGAGTTATTATTCCTCACTCCTAACTCCTAACTCCTAACTACATACTTTACCTGTATTCTTCTAATAGTTGCGGAATATAATCATACCCATCTACACCAATCACAGAAATAATTTTAGACCGATGTTGCTGCAGTAAACTCTGGAAAGCTTCCGCCCCTATTTGTCCCTGCAAAATTTTGAGCAAACCTGCTGGTTTTCGCCACTCGTGCGAAGCAATTTGATTTAACAAATACATTCCCAAACAGCCAGTATAAACTACTTTTTCCGGGTTTAGTAGATGATAATAAGCTTCAGCTAAATTAGCTAAATTCAAACCTTGAAGATACAAATCACCAGAAATTTGTGCCGTCTTAAAGCCGTCTGACAAATATTTGATGGCTGTTTGCGGTTGTCCAATTACCAAGTAGGCGATGCCTAAACTACTGACACATAAAGCTTTACTTTGAACATCGCCCAATCGTTCTGATAATGTTAAGCCTTGTTGTAAATAGTTAATCGCCGTTTCATAAGTTTCTGGTTCTGTTTGTTCTAGCTGCTGCGCTTGCATAACTTCGCTGTAGCCTAAATTTACTAAAGCGTTGGCTTCTCCTGTACGATCGCCTGCTTGTCTACTCAGTATTAATGCCCGTTGGCTGACGTTAATTGCTTCTGCATAATCTTCTTTAGCAACGTAGGTACGGCTGAGGTGATTGAAATTGGCGATTTCACAGGCGCGATCGCCTGCATCCCGTGCGATCTCCAACGCTTGCTGATGAAACTGTGCTGAGCGATCGTATTGCCCCAATGCTCGCTGAGAATAGCCTAAAAGTGTTAATATCCGGGCTTTTTCTTGAGTTCCCGAAGCAAGACGCAGCGGTTCATCTAAATAAGAAAGCGCATTGCGCAAATATGTGCCGGAAAATGAAGCAAAGATCCCACCGTAGAGGGGAAAATATGAACGCTGGCTAAACGTGCGTAGAGTTTGTAACAGGACTTGCGAAGACGCTTTACCGTAGGGTGTACTCTCACCCAAACCACTTGCCAGTTGACTCCAAATCACCGCAAATGTCAAGAAAGTTGAAATCGACAACTTTGACCCGGCTTGGACGTTGTAAGCTTGTTGATCAAACCAGTTGACTAACCCCCGTTGCAAGTACTGCAAAATCACTGCCATTTCCACCCACGCACTGAGGGTTATATCACGCTGCTGTTGGGCAAATTCAATTGCAGATTGCTCCCTTGCCAAAGTGCGAAACAGAGATGCGGGTAACTCGCTATTAACTTGCTTTGCCCAAGTTGCCCAAGGACCACGTTCTCCTGGTACACCCACATATCCCAGTGATTCCCGGTTTTGCTCGTACATCCAACTTACCAAGTGGTCTTGTAGTCGCTGCCAAGAAGCCAAGCTTTTTATTATACCATCTGATATTGCTTGTAAATCAGAATCGGCTTGGGCAAATTTCTGTAAAGACTTTGACAACTGCTGGATCTGTTGTAAAGAAAGCGGATACTTCCGGTTGGGATCAATAACACGTAAGAATACAGCGAGACGCGCCTCAGCCGCAGCTGTGGTAATCTCATTCACTGCGGAGGCGATCGCATAGTTAGCTTTATTTTGCTCTTCAGCTCGTTGCCATTGAGTTTGGATCGTCTTAATTGCTCTCAAACTGCGGGTAGCTTTTGCTTGTTTGAGATCATCTTTTTCGTTGTCTACTTGTTGCTGAGTAGAATTTAGGCGTTCACTCAAAGCGAGTTCAAACACTTCTCCTGTGTCAGTAGTGACGCCTTTTAGCAACATTTGATACACCTGCTCTTGGGAGCTAATCTTGCCCTTGAGCGTATTTTGGACAATTTCGTCGATTAAAGCGAGATAGCGATCGCGTAGTGACAGAGAGTCAGACACTTTAGCAGCCAGAAAGCATTAAATTAATTTTAATTGCTGTTTCGGCAAATGAGTGGGATGAGTTCGATAGTCCAGAATCCAAGGGTTTTTGACTATTAACTCATAACTCATAACTCCTAACTCCTAACTATAAATGGCTCGCACCCCTACATTAACTTTTGATCGTGGCACATTAATTCTGCATCCACCAGCACGCGGTAGAGCCTGGATGGATTTCGCCACATGGGATGATAGAGTTGAAAAATTCCGCATCCCGGCGATTCAATACCGTTCTTTGGTGGAAGCACTACAAGCGGACGATACCAACTTTGTCGATGAGGCAAAGGCATTTTTCCCCATAGAATTAGTTCCGAGTCTGTCCATGGAACCTTACCCCCACCAAAGTGAGGCGTTAGCAGCTTGGAAACTGGCGGGAAGGCAAGGAGTGGTGGTGCTTCCTACAGCAGCAGGAAAGACTTATCTGGCGCAAATGGCAATGCAAGCGACGCCGCGAACAACACTAATTTTAGTGCCGACGTTGGATTTAATGCATCAGTGGTATGCACATCTAGTAGCGGCGTTTCCTGATGCTGAGGTGGGGTTGCTGGGGGGTGGTTCGCGAGATAAGACACCTATCCTCGTTTCAACTTACGACAGTGCAGCAATTCATGCAGAAACCCTGGGAAATCAGTATGCGTTGTTAATTTTTGATGAATGTCATCATTTGCCGACAGATTTTAACCGGGTGATTGCTGAGTACGCGATCGCACCTTATCGTTTGGGACTTTCCGCTACACCAGAACGCACTGATGGTAAACACACTGACTTGAATATCCTCATAGGTAAAGAAGTTTACCGCAAGCGGGCTGAGGATCTGGCAGGAAAGGCGTTAGCAGAACATGAAATTGTCCAAATTAAGGTTAAACTAGCGCAACAGGAGCGATCGCGCTACAATCAACTCATTCAACTCCGCAATGATTTTTTACGGGAATCAAAAATTTCTCTTGGAAGTATTCAAGGTTGGCAGTACTTTGTGCAAATGAGTGCGCGATCGCAAGCTGGACGTAGAGCCATGTTAGCACACCGCGAAGCTAAAGAAATCGCTTTGGGTACTGATGGGAAATTAAGAATTCTTGCTAACATACTTGCAGAACATTACCCGGAACGGGCTTTAATTTTTACTGCTGATAATGCCACAGTTTACCGCATTTCTAATGAGTTTCTGATTCCGGCAATTACGCATCAAACTCCGGTAAAGGAACGTCATGAGATATTAACAAAATTCCGGGAGGGTGAGTATAAAAGTCTGGTTGCTTCTCATGTGTTGAATGAGGGTGTGGATGTGCCTGCGGCGAGTGTGGCAATTATTTTATCTGGGACTGGTTCGGCAAGGGAGTATATTCAACGTTTGGGAAGGGTGTTAAGGAAGGGGAAGACGCCGGATAAGCGGGCGATTTTGTATGAGGTGGTGGCGGAGGATACGAGTGAGGAGGGGACTTCGGCTAGGAGAAGAGGGAATGAACCGCCAAGACGCAGAGAACGCGGAGAAGAAGAGGAGAAAAGAGGAAATTTGCGGGTTATTTATGGTAGTGGTCAGGAAAAGAGTTATAAGGCTGCTGAGCAAATGGAGATAAATTATTCAATAGAAAATAAACCGCAGACGAACGCAGATGAACGTGAATAGTGTAGTTCAAAATTCTTATGTTACCAACAGATCTACTGACTTACAGGCAAAATGGGGAGGAGATAATCCCGAAGAAACTGAAGATTGATACTCAGAGTTTGGGGGTGGCGATTGAGTTAATGACTTGTTTTCGGGAGGTGGTAAGTGATACTCAAGGTGCGCTTGAGCGTCGGTTGTTGGAGTTGGAGGGGGATACTCCAGATTATAAGGTGAAGCGGGGTTTGGCTTATATTCTCAAAAGCAGTTTTTGCACGTTTGAGGTGGTTAGTCCAATGGAACCGCAAATGTTGCGAGAAAGGGTGTTTGCTTTGGCGGCGAAATCTATCACAAGTCGGGAGTTGGCACAAGTTACTTTGAGTAAAGTTGCTGATGAGTTGAGTCGTGAACTTGAGCGGGAAGTTTCGTTGCAGCAGGTTCGTGATGGGTTATATGCTGATTTGGCGGAGAATAAGATTTTGACTGCTTTTGATGCACCTACTCCAGAAGATTTATTGCATCGATATAATTTATCTCAGGTGCAGGGTGTGTTTTATAAGGCTAGTCAATTGGTAATAAATGCCCATCGTAATGTTCCCGGACAATATAAGCTTTTGTTTCGCTATCTTAAGTTGTTTCAATTGATGGCTTACATTGAGGGTGATGCTGACCACGGGTTTACAATTACGATTGATGGTCCTACGAGTTTGTTTAATCCTAGTACGCGGTATGGTTTGGCAATAGCTAAACTTATCCCGGCGTTACTTCATGTTACTAAATGGAGTCTTGCCGCTACGTTGCAAATTCGCGATCTCTATACAAATACTTGGAAAACTGGACGTTTTACTCTCAATTCTGATTGTGGTTTGGTGTCTCACTACCCTCCTGGGAAGCCATACGATAGTATGCTGGAAGCTTCTTTTGCTGATAAGTGGGATTCGCTGAAAACTGATTGGGTGTTAGAGCGAGAAGTTGATTTAATTCCGATTCCTGGAAGTGTGATGATTCCCGATTTTAGATTAGTTCATCCTGATGGTCGCACGTTCTTATTAGAAATTGTCGGTTATTGGCGACCGGAATATTTGCAAAAGAAGTTTGCCCAGGTACGCCGTGCGGAATGTAATAACTTGATTTTGGCTGTTTCGGAGCGATTGAATTTAGAAAAAGCCGGGGTAAAATTAAATGATGTCCCTGCGAGAATTATCTGGTTTAAAGATAAATTGTTGCCGAAAGCAGTACTAGCAGCAATGGAGTGATAGTGGTTCCAAATATCTTTCTTAGGAACGTGGATTAAACAAAATGCAAAACTTCTGTTGGGTAGTTGGGTAGGGTGCGCTCTTATTAAATCTACAATCCTTAATAGAGATGGGGAAATGCGATCGCCTCTCGTGTTAGTATTAAAAGCTATTCCATTCTTCTAAGGTCAATGTTATCAATTACTGGTAGAGGATGTCCGAGTTTCAAGCCAAGCAAAATCCAATCTTCTAGTGTTGAGCGTAACTCATCCTCACACTCTCGCAAAGTCGAGCCAAAGGCTACAACTCCTTTACAAGCAGGAATTCTACCTGCAAATGTGCTGTCTTCCAGTTTGTCGTAAACTGCCTGTGCGATCGCTTGCTCAACATAATCGCTTAGGATAAACCGTATAGTCATTAAATCTCGCGCTTTGCTATAAGTTTGAGTCAACTCTATTGAAACACAAAAATCAGAATAGTAATCTATAGAATTAAATAAGCAATAGTTTAGCTAAACGTAGTAGTAAGTGATTATTTTAGGACGATCGCATTGACAGAAATACTCAAGTATGATGTGGTAACGGTTGGGCGGCGGAGCAACCCCTACGGGGAATTCAAAAGTCAAAATTCAAAAGTCAAAAGTAATAAATAATTCTTAATTTTGACTTTTGACTTTTGATTTTTGATTTGGAGCGAAGCGACTTACCGCGCCCTTACAACGTGGTCAATTCTACGAGATGAAACGACCGAATTCCGTTATACACATGATGCTCAATTTGTGAGCGTGCGTAAGTACTATATTTATAATAATTCATCAAAAATCTACGTGATATTGCAGATTACTAACAGCATTCAATGCCGACAGATTTTGCTGAGTAGGCGATCGCACCCTATATTCTCTTTGTCACAATTTAGAAAAATAAATATACATACTCTGTACTGACAGGAGAGATGCATTTAGTCCTGATGATGCGCGATACTTCGGAATTACTCCCGAACCGCCCGAAGATTACCTATTTAATAAACCGCGTACTGCGAAGCAGAAGCCGTTCGCGTTAGCGACGAAGGAGCGTCAGCGTCTCCCCTTGGGAGAAGGCTAGACACAAAGGACACGTTCGCGCAGCGTCTCCGCGATTGAGAAGAAAGAAGAGAAAGAAGATCGGTAATCTTACACCGATTCGGGAGTAGTACAGGAGTTAGCTAGTAAATATAAAGTTACTCACTCAGTAGTTAATCCACTTTTTAAAGACATTAGACAATTGATTTTAGGGTACGATGACTTAATTGATAGGGTACAGTAGTATCGTCGCAGTCGTTTGACAACCCATTGGTAAAGAAATTAGTTGAATGACAAATTTGATGAACGATGCACAACGAAAATTGCAGAGTCTTGACGATCGCATTGAGGCGCGTGTGCAGGCGATTCGTAAACAGCGCGACTGGTGGCCATGCCGACGTGGCTGCGATCATTGTTGTCGCCACCTAGCACGTCCTCCCGAACTCAGTTCCTCAGAATGGGTGCGCGTTGACGAAGCGGTTGCTGCGATCGCTGCACCAATACGTACTGAGGTTGAGAAGAAAATCGACGCACTTTTGGTACAAATTGCTGAAGACACTGTGGGTTCGCATGTCGTTTGCCCCTATCTTGACTCTGGATCGGGATCTTGTCGGATCTACGACGCCCGTCCACTTGCCTGTCGCACCTACGGCTTCTTTGTCACCCGCGATTGCGATCAATATTGTGAGCTGATTGAAACCGAGGTGTCCTCACGAGGCGATAACGATATCGTATGGGGCAACGCCGACGCCATTGACGAAGCAAGCAGGCGAATAAGTGGAGAGCCAATTCCATTCCATATGCATTATCACTCCCGGTTCGCTCCGGCATGAGGATGAGGAGAAACAAAAATGACACAAGCTTTACCAAAATCAGTAACCGTTGAAGAATTTGCTGCGTGGTATCCCGTAAATTCAGAACATTGCTATGAACTACATAACGGAGTGATTGATGAATAAAGAAGCTAATTATGGAAACCAAACAAACGTTAACTAATAGACAAGAAACACTTCGTCGTATTGCCTACAGTATGGATTTATTGATACCAGGATTCTATTTTTGGTGTCCATACTTTACTGTAAAAATTGGGGGTGGAATACCCGATGATAACCCTTTTAAATATCCTGGCATGATTCACAGTTCTATAGGAATAGGTCTTGTGTTGCCTGGTTACAAAATATTTACGACATATCAAGGCAGTTATGACTCTTGATAAACTTTGCACGCTTGTTGCTCTCAACGCGATTCTAGGTTGGTGCGGTATAGCCCTACCTACAAAACTATCTATTGTTCAGGAATGATTTAGAATTGCTATAGCAGTAATGGAGTGAGAAAGAAGGAATAATATGAAGACCATTGAAACAATTGCTACGGTTACAGCAGACAGAAAAATCACAGTGCAACTACCACCTGATGTCTTAGCTGGTGAACATCAAGTGCTGGTAGTGATTGATGAAAAACCCGTGCAAAAAAAAACAGAGACAAAGGAAAAGCGATCGCCACTAAAATTTTCTGCTTATCCTGTAGGATTAGTCTCGGAAAGCGTCACTTTCCGTAGAGAAGACCTCTATGCAAACGACTGATAACCCTGTTTTCATTGACACGAATATTTTGGTTTATGCAAATCTAGCTTTGTCACCGTTTCATGTACAAGCTACAGAGAGACTTCAAGCACTTGCAGAACAAGGTATTGAACTTTGGATCAGTCGCCAAATCTTTAGGGAATATTTAGCAGCCATGACAAGACAAAGTGACTTAACTGGGAAAATTCCTGTTGCATCACTCGTGGCTGATGTGCAGTATTTTGCTCACCGCTTCCAACTGGTGGAAGATGGTCCTCAGGTGACGGAAAGACTACTAACCTTGATGGAAGAAATTCCCATCGGTGGTAAGCAGGTACATGATGCTAATATAGTCGCCACAATGCTAGTATACGGAATTCCTCAATTACTTACTAACAACACAGGTGATTTTGCCAGATTTTCTCAGTTAATTACTGTGTTGCCATTACAAGAGTAGGAATCGCCTTAAGCCTTAAGCAATATGACGATAAGTCGTGAATGGCAACCTAGGAGGAATAATATGAAGACTATCAAAACAATTGCCACGGTTACAGCAGACGGAAAAATCACAGTGCAATTACCACCGGATATTCCAGCAGGTGAGTATCAAGTGGTGCTGGTGATTGATGAGAAACCTTTGCCAGAGAAATCACAGACAAAAGAAAAGCGTCCACCCTTAAACTTCCCGGTAAATGATTACGGTCCTTGGCCAGAAAGTCTTTCTCTTAGACGTGAGGATATGTATGATGACTGGGGACGCTAACGATAATTGGTCAGTGGGTAAAATAATAATGTTTGAAAACTTACATCTTGCACCACCACCATAAACCGGGTTTCTTGCGAATAATTAAAGCTGAAACCCTTAATTTATCGTTTAGAAACCCGGTTTCTCTTACCTTGTTGAGAATGGTGCAAGATATCAGAAAATAAACTTACAGCTTGGTTTCCTGGTGGGTTGGTTCAAGATTTAGAAACTTTGTTGAATCGCAAGGTCGATGTGGTAACTACTAATTCTTTGCATTATTTTATTCAAGATAAAGTCTTCAAGGAAGCTATTCCTTTATGAAAGATGGTCGGCTTTATTTTACTTAAGCAATATGACGATAAGTCGTAAATGGTAACCCAGTTCGCTGCTTAACGTCAATCAATGACTTATAGTCACCTCGTCGTTGCCTTTCTGCAATGATTTTTTCAGCGATCGCCCCATCCAGTCCACAAGCAACCAATTCCTCAGTTGAATATATGTTTAATCGTTTCCAAGAAAAATCAGCTTCTTTCTTATAATCGTAACTAAAGGTAATCAGCGGCGCAATGCGAGCCACATGATTTTCCGGAATACCTGCAATTTCCGTTAACTCTTCTGCATGAGTGAAAATATATCCTTCATTCAGCAGTGATTCAATGTTATTAGCATAAACTATTGGTAGCCCTAAGCCGTTCACTAATTCATTTTTTGAACATTCATTAATATCTATCTTGTTGCGAGTCTTAGCAACTAAATTTGCTAGCTCTGTTTCTTCAGGAATTGGCAAGTTTTTGGGATAAATTTTGGCTAAAAATTTTGTCTTCAGGTAGAAAGCCGCGCCAATTTGAGCTAACCATATCATAACTCCTATACTACTTGAATAGAAAACCAAACTTAGTCCAGTGAAGCCTACACCTAGTACAATCCAAATATTAGTCTTAGATTTGTAACCTGCATAAGCAATAGTTAATCCCCCGTATACAGGCATTAATGATAACCACACCCAAGAAGGGGTTTGTTGAAACCAAGAAGTAGATGGTGACACAGTAAATTAACCGATATGTTTGAATTACAAAGATTTCAGAAGTTTTTGCCGTTTTTCTTCGTACTCTTCAGCGGTAATTACACCAGAGTCATAAAGCTTTTTCAAGTTAGCTAAAGCCCTGGTTGCATCTTGAGCCGATACTGCTACCCCCGAATAACCTCCTGCTATGCCTTTGTTATACTTAATATTAAAATCTGCATCTGACATAAAAATTAGTGAGAAAAACTCAAAAAATGCTATTAGCGCTGGAATGCCAGTCAAGCAAAATAATAGATAAAAAATCCCTGCTAAATTTTCACCAAGGTAGAATTTGTGAATGCCTATGCTACCTAGAAAAAAGCAAATAATAATCGCCGTAGATTTACTTTTCATATTTGCTCCAATGTTCAAGTAGATTAATTAAATAGCTATATACATTTGGGACATCAATGTTACAAGTTTATAGGGTTTCACGATGAACGCCCCTGTTGTCTACTAAGTTTACCTGTAAGAAATAAGAGCAGAAGGATACCTGCTTGGGCTTCCAGTAAAACAAAGTAGCCTTTAAATATATAGTTTAAATTTGTGGCTGAGTTAAAGTAAAAAATCAGACCACCTACTGCTATATATGGCAATAAACGCAACCCATTTAATTTGATATTTTCCCTTTTATTTGGAAATTTAATCATCAACTAATTTGATATTTTTTTGAAATTGCTTTTTAAATACAGACCAACAATTTAAAAATTTGCTTAACTTAAGCACAAGCTTAAATAAGCATTAATTCCGATTGTTTAAATGTGATTTTATTGTGTAATTAGCTGTTATGCATCACTAAATACACTGAATTATCTTTAGCTTATTAAATGGAGTTTCCGTAAACTTTCTGAGGCAATATAAGTAAGTCGGCGCCATAAATGATCGCGTTCTGCTTGTGGTTTAGTGGCACTTAGGATTGTCGTTACACTAGGGAAGCGATTTCCCTTAGTATCCACGTAGTATTGTTTACCATGTTCTCGTAACGATTTGGCATTAATACTGGGTAGTAGTTGAGTATCAAATGGCATCAGCTAGTTTTTTCTGTATCGAAAGGTTGCTTTTTCTATTTGAGCAAGCGCAAAGGAGCGATCGCCCACAGAAACCACATCAAACCATCAAATAGCACTTTCTTTCCTATGGCTATGTGCAAATCTTACCTAAGTCAAAAGACATAACTCTTTAACTAGATGTAAAAGTTATAAACCTTTACTAATTTGGAAAAGTGGTAATTTTTTTGTATAGGAAACCACAGCCATCATGAAGATTAGTTATCTAAATTACTTTACCAAAAAACTTGCTACGTTGATTTAAACGAATCAGAAGACGTACTCGTGTGTAAAAAATCACTTCATTCCGATAATTCTAAAATAACAAATAGAGGGATTTATGAACGCCAAAATTACTGCTACCCTGACGCTCATTGCTGCTATTGCGGGCTTAGAAAGTCCAGTTCATGCACAATCACAAACAGCACCAAACTCAAACACAGGAAACTATACAGTATCTGGTAATTCTTTAACAGGAATTAATCATAGAACAGCCCAGAATGACTTCACCAGATTTTTTCCCCAAAACAATCTGGCGAATATCTCTAGTAGAAATGTTGGTAGTGATACTGTTCCCTATACAGGGTTCGTGCAAATCGGCGATCAAGTCGAATTGCAGCGCAGTATAGATGAACCACTAGCGGGTCCAAACAGTACGCTTTTCCCACACGCAGACCAGTCTTTTAATGCTAATGACGGTCTGCAAGTGCAGATTCGGGGTAAATAAGAGTTGCTGTTACAAGTACCAAGGGACAGGGGATAATATGGTTTCCTGTCCCTTGGTTTAACTGCCAAATCTATCTAGATTGATTAATCTGCAAACACTTTGCAGTAGAATTAGACCTTTAGATAGAGGAGGGCAAAAAGTGACTCGTGTAATTATAGTGCGCCATGGTCAAAGCACCTATAACGCTGAAAAACGTATCCAAGGGCGCACCGATGCGTCTAAATTAACTGAAAAAGGTCGAGATGATGCGAGGTTAGTAGCGAACGCCCTTAGCAATATCCAATTTAATAGAATCTACAGCAGTCCCCTCCAACGAGCGAAAGAAACTGCAGATATTATCTGTCGCCTACAGGGGAATCATTCTGGGCAGACGACTGTTCCCCTTGCTTGCGATCGGCTGATGGAAATTGACCTCCCCTTATGGGAAGGAATGCTTTCTACTGAAGTAAAGGAGAAGTTTCCTGAAGACTACCGTATTTGGGAGGAACGTCCCGACCAACTGCAGATGCTCCTGAGCGATGCTGAGGGAACACGAGAACATTTCCCTATTCTAGCTTTGTACGAACAGGCGGGGCAGTTTTGGCAAGAAGTTTTGCCTAAGCATCAAGGTGAAACCATACTTATAGTAGGGCATAACGGCATTAATCGTGCTTTACTTGCGACTGCGCTGTCAATTTCCCCAGAGCGCTACCATTCTTTACAGCAGTCTAACTGTGGCATCAGCGTACTGAATTTTTCAGGGGGATTGGGAGAACTAGTCCAACTAGAGTCAATGAATCAGACGCAACACATGGGAGAAATTTTGCCCTCCTTACGACCGAATCATCAGGGAGTACGATTGTTGCTGGTGCGTCATGGGGAAACAGAATGGAATCGCCAAACCAGATTTCAAGGGCAAATTGACGTTCCCCTTAACGACAATGGTCGGCAACAGTCGCACTTATGTGCTGAATTTCTTAAGGACGTGGAGATTGATTTTGCCGTTAGTAGCCCAATGCTACGTCCAAAAGAAACAGCAGAGATCATATTGCAGCGCCACAAGGGTGTAAATTTGGAATTGCAGGATGGTTTAAGGGAAATTGGCCACGGACTCTGGGAAGGAAAATTAGAAAAAGAAATAGAGCAAGAGTTTCCGGGAGAGTTACATCGCTGGCGGACAGTGCCTGTAGAAGTTCAAATGCCTGAAGGAGAAAATTTGCAGCAAGTTTGGGAACGTAGTGTCGCAGCTTGGCAGTCAATTGTCCAAGATGCATTGGCAAAGCAACTCAAAACCGGATTAGTAGTTGCTCATGATGCTACTAATAAGACTTTGCTTTGTCACGTTCTAGGTTTATCATTAGAACATTTCTGGAATTTCCGCCAAGGCAATGGCGCAGTCAGCGTCATTGACTACCCCTCTAGTCTAAATGGTTTGCCAGTACTGCAAGCGATGAATATCACTACTCACTTGGGTGGAGGCGTATTGGATAAAACAGCAGCTGGGGCATTGTAATAGTTGTCAGCAACCCCGGTCTGAAGACACGGGGCTTCAAGCCTAGCTTTGAAGCCTTGGGGCTTTAGAAATAAGCTGACCCGATGGCTTGAACTTGTTTCAAGCAGCCGATACGAGCAAGTGTTAAAGTTCACACCAACAAATACGCAGCCAGTTTGTTGCTCTGTAACCAGATAGTTAACCAGTTTTAGAGGGTTAAGACAGTGCTATCTGGAAAGTACCGACTCGTATCAACGTCAAGGCTAACATTACCCGCAAGGAGGGACTTTATGTCCAAAGTATTTGTAATCGATACCGACAAGCGACCACAAGATCCAATCCATCCAGCCCAAGCGCGACAACTTCTAAAAAATGGTAGAGCAGCAATTTTTCGTAAGTTCCCATTCACTTTAATCCTCAAAGAATCTCGCCCAGACACAGATGCCCAACCCCTAAGAATTAAGATTGACCCTGGGGCAAAACACACTGGGATTGCAATTGTTAACGACGCTACGGGCGAGGTTGTATTCGCAGCAGAACTTCAACACCGAGGTTTCGCAATTAAAGAATCCCTACTATCTCGTAGGCAGCTACGTAGGAGTAGGAGAAACCGCAAAACTCGTTATCGTCAACCTCCACGAATTGAATGGTTCAGAAAAGGCAACAAGATGCCATCTCCTAAACAACGTCGGGATGGTTGGTTACCACCAAGCCTAATGAGCCGAGTTCACAACATCGACACCTGGGTCAAAAGACTAAGTAGATATGCAAACATCGCAGCTATTTCACAAGAGTTAGTGAAGTTTGATACTCAAATTATGCAGAACCCTGAAATCCAAGGGAACGAGTATCAACAGGGTACTCTCGCGGGATATGAAACACGTCAATACCTATTAGAAAAGTGGGGTAGAGATTGCGCTTACTGCGGCAAACCAGGATTAAAACTACAGGTTGAACACATTCAGCCCAAAGCAAAAGGCGGTTCTAATCGGATCTCAAATCTCACGTTAAGCTGCGAAAACTGCAACCTTAAGAAAGGAACCTCGGACATTAAAGATTTTCTAAAAAAAGACCCAGATCGGCTGAAGAAAATCCTAGCTCAAGCAAAAAAAACAATGGCTGACACTGCTGCTGTTAATGCAACCAGATTCAAACTACTGGAAACATTAAAAGCAACTGGGTTGCCCGTAGAGACGGGTTCTGGTGGATTGACTAAGTTCAATAGAACCGCTCAAAATTTAGAAAAGACTCATTGGATTGACGCGGCTTGTGTTGGAAAGTCAACACCAGAAAAACTCAATGTCAAGGGGGTGAAAGTTTTAACAATTAAAGCAGCAGGACATGGGTCTAGACAATTATGTCGCACTGATAAATTTGGATTCCCGAATCGCCATTGCTCTCGAACCAAAGTACATTTTGGTTTTCAGACTGGCGACATTGTGAAAGCAGTTGTCAAAAAAGGTAAAAAGGTTGGCGAGTATGTTGGAAGAATCGCTACTCGTGCTACCGGTAGTTTCAATATCTCGACCAAAATTGGATTAGTTCAAGGGATTTCCTACAAATTCTGTGAGATCATTCACTCAAAGGATGGTTATGGTTACACAAATCAATTTGACGGCGATTAAAATCGCGAAGTCTGTCGGGGGAAGCTTCCCCCGACGAGCTTCGCGCCCGTGTCGCTTCCCTCTCAGCCCTAAAGGGACTGAGTTTCCCGCATACCGAGTATCTCTATGAGTGATGAGTTTTGAGTTTTGATATTAATAAACTTAAATTGTTAGTTGGTAGTTGGTAGTTGGTAGTTGGTAGTTGTAAGAACTAACCACTAACCACTAACAACTAACCACTAACCATTAACAACTAACCACTAACCAATCCTAACTAGCTGTGAGACTGGACGCTTTTCATCCAAGCACAACATGGGAGCATCATGATTGTGTGATGATACCACAATCCCTGACCATACAAGAATGAATGCGCTTTCCCCGATCGGAGATTGTCGGTCTGGAGCAGATCACCAACGGCGACCGGGTTTTCAAAGATTGCGGTGTCTTTTGGGACACTGTATTGCTTTCACCCGAAAAGCTCAAAACTCAAAACTCAAAACTCAAAACTATGACAAGTGAACTGCTACAACAAGTACGGCTGATCGACCCGGTTTTTGGAACTGACCAAATCGCTGATGTGCTGATTACTGATAGTCATATCAGGTCCGTTGCCAGTAGCATTTATGATGTGCCAAATGATACTCAAGTTAGAGATTGTCGCAGGCTGGTTCTAGGACCGGGGTTGGTTGATTTGTACAGTCACTCCGGTGAACCAGGGTTTGAAGACCGGGAAACACTCTTGTCCCTCTTGCAAGCCGCTGCTGCTGGTGGCTTTACACGCATTAGCATCTTACCCAATACATCCCCACCTATCGATAACCCTGCTGTAGTAGCACAGTTGTTGGAGAAAAGAGGTGAGGTGATGAGGAGGGAGATGAGGGAGATGAGGGAGATAAGAGGGATAACT
>CAXTSI010000168.1:0-16092 GCA_964246695.1 uncultured bacterium | reverse complement strand
CCCCCCCCCCCCCCCCCCCCCCCCCCCCCCCCCCCCCCCCCCCCCCCCACCCCCCGCCCCCTGGCTCCCCCATTCCCTACTCCCCACTCCCTGCTTTTTTGCTATGGTTAAATACCCACTTTTTTTAGAATGCCGGTAGTCGCAGTGCCCTGGTCTGTTTCGATGACAAGAATCTCTTTGCCATTATTGACAATAGTGCCACTTAGGTTGACGCTCGGATTGTTGAAATCATCGGTGAATGTTAACGTTATAGTGCAATTTTCTTTTACATTATAAGTACCTACAAGACCTGACGATATAATTCTTCCGTTGAGACTTCCAGTGTCAGTAGCATTCAGGTTTCCCATTCCGTCAAACTGAAACAAACCAACTTCAGCAAGCAACCCAGATTGACCAGCTTTACCCAAACCATAACTTCCCGATAATTGACTTCCAAAATTACCTTTTATCGTTGCATTTGTACAGCTTGAGCCTTCTCGTGCTGCTATGGATGCATTGCCTAGTCCAGCGCTTAAAAGAAGGCTAGCACCAAATATCAAAGAGAAAATTTTCTTCATGACTTTCACTAATCCTATAATGTACAGTTGGGATGAGAAAAATGGCAGATTTTCCCAGAAATACGTTTGAAGTACTTAGACAGAATTAATTAAGCAAGTTGGCGAGATTAATCCCAGCTATGTAAACTTTTGTAAAATAACTTGAAAGGCTTGTAGTTGCGCGCGAGTCGCGCGCAACTACGAACCAATGTTGATCTCCATTCAAGTTATCTGATTGGCTGATATAGCAATCCTCCGCAGATTTGTGAAAATTTAAAGTGCAAGAAACCCGGTTTCTTAAAGAAACCGGGTTTCTCCGCGTTCACAAATGATTTAGGACTGCTATATCAGACTTGATACTCCAGCCCATGTCCAGATATTGTTGACGAAGCTTGCGATAAGCAAGAGCCAGAGCATCAGCAGCGACGTGAAGTTCTTCTGATATTGGAGGCATTGATTGAGAGTGTAAAGTAGAAACTATCGCCGCATCTTCTTGAGAAAGTTTGTAGTCAAGCTTTCTGAAAAAACCATCCAACACAGGTAACGGTAGAAGGTTGCGATAAAAAATACGTTTGATCATCGTAGTGTTGTCATCAATAGGAAGGTGAGAAATTAAAATATTGAACTTGATATCAAACGAGCCTTCTCTGCCAATGCTAATTTCCGATAAGGTAAAATTGGGCAAGAAAAAGCTCAATCTTGTCGTCATCTGTGGGCGTCCACCAAGTAAAAAGTTCAGCAAACTTTTCGAGTTGCCTAAGGATTTATAATCGAGCGAGGCAACGGCACTCCATTCATCTTCCTCGACTTGATATTGAATAGTTTTATGTAGTGGTATCCTCTGACCAAAAGATTTTTTATGGATAGCGATAACATGGGCAAAGTCAATATTGGCTTCCATGACACGAGCATAGTTAGCATGTTCCATACACTCAAACTGAACGGGACGCAAATTTGAGAACAGGTATTCTGGAAGAGTAGGCAAGGGATAGCGTGCTGCCGCCGGTAAGTCCCCATAAAACAGCCAGATAAAGCCGTATTTTTCCTCCACTGGGTAAGTTTCTACAAAAGCTTTTTTGGGGATAGGTACTCCGGGTTGATTAGCAGGAATATCAATGCATCTCCCATCAGCTTGGAATTGCCATCTATGGTAGGGACAACGAATACAACCGTCTTCTACCCAGCCCAAAGAGAGGGCAGCACCTCGATGGGGACACTGGTCTTTGAGTGCTACTACTTGTTTTTGGGAGTTGCGATAGAGAACAAATCTCTGATTTAACATCAAGATTTGCTTGGGCTTATCAGTAACAGATGAACTAAATTCACAAGCATACCAAAAGTTTTTTAACATTTTTTTAATCCTACTACAAGAATCATATTTGATTTTTGAAATATACGTAGGGTGGGCACTGCCCACCAGATCCGGGTTTTGGTGGGCAGTGCCCACCCTACACTACTTAAAATTTTTCCTGAATAATTTAGGATTCCTCTACTAAGAACAACGCATTCTTTTTCAATCGCTCTTTAAACATTAATTTTCCTATTAGTAAAGATATGCAAAAATTTGATAGCGATTTTCAGACATCCTTGAGAAATTTCTCATTAGACCTTTTTACCCTGGATACCCAGCTTCTATATAACTTCAGAGTTTCTGAATAAGGAACCGTGCCGTCAGAAATTAGCTCATATAGTGAAGGAGAGCAGCGTTTGGGAAATAGCTGATGCAGAAAATTGGCAAGACGACCTTTCAAGATATACTCAAAATACAATCTTTTATCTAAAGGAAATGCGTTGTTGCCAAGCTCTACTAAGGCGTGAGCATCCGGCTTGCGGCGAACTGTAAACTGTTCTAATGCCTCTGCTAGATTGTCAGAATACTCATCTAAAAGGTTGTCAAACACGACCACATCTTCAAGCGCCGAATTGCAACCTTGACTTGTCGTGGGTGAGACAGAATGTACTGCGTCTCCAATCAGCAGTACACTGTCGCCATTGTGATAGTGGCTACAGCGAATTGTTAAAGCTGTCGATAGTGGTCTTTTAAGGAAAGCTTCCGCCTCTGATTCTGGCATCCGTTTACCCACCTCTGGAAAATTCCCCCGAAAGAATTCGAGTACCTTTTGCGCTGTGGAAAGCTCAACTATTTTGTTGTTCTCACGGGGAAAGTAAATAACACCACTCATCGTTCCGTCGTACTGATGGAGTATCAACACGACAATGCCATCGTCGAGTCGCCAAGCATGGACGTTACCCGGTTCTAGATCGATTTCCAACTTTTCATCAGTGCGGGGAAGGAAAATTGATTTGTAGTCAGAGGTGACATACTTCTGCTCGTAATCAAACAGATTTGTGGAGAGGAAATGCTCTCTGACAACTGAACGCGCCCCGTCCGCACCAATTAACAGGTCATAATTAACGATACAATCCTCTGCTGCTTCTAGGGGTCTTGCTTCTGCAACATTTTGAAACCTGACTATCTTTGCCTCAAAATCCACGCTTGTGCATCGCCAGTTAAAGTGAATGTTAAGTCTGCTGTTGTCGTACTTTTGGGTCAGCTTGTTCAACAAAACAATCACCAAGTTAGTGCGATCGAGGGCAACGAGGGGTTTTTTTCTCGGCATGAACAGTTTGTTGCCATTTTTTTGATGAAAAATTGTTCCCTTGATCTCTATGGCGATCGCCTTGACTGCTTCCTCAATACCCTCAATTTTTCTTAAAGCGCTCATTCCTCTTTCACTCAGTGAGAGAGGATAAGTTCTGGATTTTGAGAACGAGACAATACGAGGGTCACTGCGACGCTCATAGATCTCGATTTGGTATTTGTCATTACGACGCAACAGGTAGTGTGCAAGAAGAACTCCGGTTGGTCCAGCACCGACGATCGCAACTTTCTGAATCATTTTTCAAAATTTTCCTACCTAATATCTGTTGCATTTTGGACTTTGGAAATTCAGACTTGAGTCCATCGCTAGATATTTTTGGCGAAGTTCACGATAAGCAAGAGTCATGGCATCAGAAGGGGTATGAACTTCGGCTGACAAACTGTTAGGTATTACTTTGGGATATTGTGACTCAGTTACTATCCGATCTTCCTCACAAACTTTATAGTGAAATTTCAAGAATAAGCTATCAGCCCAAGGGTAGGTGAAGATATTGCGAAATTGAATTCGCTTACTAATGGTAGTGTTGTCATCAATAGGAAGATGGAGAGCGTAATTTATGGTTTTACCACGACCAAAGTCACTCTCAAGCCTGAAGATGTTAGGTAGGCAGAGGCTAACTTTTGAGTTTAACTCTGTGCGTACTGAGCGAAAGAAAGGTCTAAATATACCTTTGGGCTTAGTGTAATTAACGTATCTAATTTTGGTACTTATACCCCAGTCTTCATTTTGAACCTGATAATCTGCAATTGTTGGATCGTCGCCGAATCCCCACCCGAAGGAATTAGCATGCACTGCAAACATATGGGCTGGATCGAGAGAATTTTCTATAACGCGAGTGTAATGAGTGTTAACTTTAAATTCTAAGAAAATGGCACGTAAAGTCGGGTCTTCAAATTCTGGAAAATGTGGGATTGGCGGACGTTCTGCGTCTGGTAAGTCCCCATAAAACAGCCAGATCAGACCGTATTTTTCCTGCACTGGGTAAGTTTCTACACGAGCTTTTTTGGGGATAGGTACTCCGGGTTGATTGGCAGGAATATCAATGCATTTTCCATCAGCTTGGAATTGCCATGCATGGTAGGGACAACGGATACAACCGTCTTCTACCCAGCCCAAAGAGAGGGCAGCACCTCGATGGGGACACTGGTCTTTGAGTGCTACCACTTGTCCTTGGAAATCGCGGTAGAGGACAAATTTCTGATTTAACATCAGGATTTGTTTGGGCTTGTTAGTAACCTTTGCACTAAATTCACAAGCATACCAAAAGTTCTTTAACATTCTTAGCTCCTATGCAGAGTCATGAGTGCAAAACGCTTTGTGGATGAGTAGCATGTTCGTACTTAAAGAAGTTAGGGTTGAGTATTCCTTTAGGGTCGTATTTCCTTTTGATCTCATTGACTTTCGTCCAGCGATCGCCAAACTGAAGTCTCCATCGTGGAAGGTCGAATTCTACCCAACTAGCCATATATCTTTTACCACCCACTTGAAAACCAAGATCGCTAAGTAGATTGACTTGTTCGATAACAGGTTGAAGCTGAAACTTGGGGATCGTAGGATACATTCCAAACCCGAGGATAAATTCTTCTTCCGGTAAAGAAAACAAGGGCATATTAGTATTGCGAGAAACCAAGCAAAAGGAACCCACAGGTGTATTCTTGAAGTCAATGAAAGAAGGTATGCGTTTGAGAGCAGTTTCGATATATTCTTTTGCTACTGACCCTGGTAGAAGCACGTCTATCCAAGGGTTAGCAGTGTCTACAGGATGTGGTACTTCTGAAGAAGGTTGGATGAACTTGTCAAAGGTAAGTTCTTCAGTGTGGATATGGCGATAGAAACTTAAACTAGAGAGAAGTTCTTCTTCATGAATATCACTTGCACTATCAACTTCTAGGGTGATCTGCATTCTGTAGAACCACTCAATAAGAGGTTGTATTCTATCTGACCCTGTGCGCGACATTCCCATCACACATGGGGAGAATAAAGATAACAAACCATCGACACGCTCTTCTAGTACGAGGCGGCGCTGATCAAAAATCAGGAATTCTAAGTCATCATAGCAAAGGAAGTAAGTGCGGGTCAAAGGGCGGTATTGTCTAAGTCGATGCTGTATTTGGGTAATAATGCCAAACTGACCATAACCGCAAAGAACATGATAAAAAAGTTCGCTGTTATGTTCTGGCGTACACCAAACTAGATCCCCTGTTCCAGTTACAACTTCCAAACCAAGACAATTATCAGCTTGCGATCCATAACGAAAGGAGTTCCGCCCCAAACCACCTGCACAATGGGTTCCTCCGATGGTTACCTCAAAGTTATTGGTAAGGACAGGAGGAATCACCCGATGTGGTATCGAGGCATCAACTACCTTCTTCCAAGTAATACCAGCATCAGCTTTGAACCACAAGTAATCTGGGCGAAACTCGTGAATTTGATTGAGACTCCTCATATCTAAGAGGATTCCACCTTGGTTCAAAGATTGACCACTTGACGTATGTCCCGCAGCCCGAGAAGAAATAGTTAACTCTTTATCGGCAGCATACTTGACAGCTTTAGCAACGTCAGTAGAATTTTGAGGACGAACAACAACCTGAGGCTGTTTTTGAATAATGCCACCAAAATCTTGAGAAACTGCTGCTAAATCAACTTCAAGGCTGCTCACCTCACCTTCAATTAGATGTTTCAAATCTGAGATAACACTGTTCATGAAACAACTTTTTAATTCGAGAAACGCATCTTGAGCATCTTGATACCAATCTGGATTAGGATGGGAACTACTCGAACAAGATTTATTACTTTGTCAAAAATGCTTAGTGTATTTTTCGTTGATTCCGTCACTGTTTGAGCTGGTCTTTCATACTTAAATACACAGACGCAGTCGCCTTCAGCTTGTTTACTGAGAATCGAAGCTTTCATCCCTGGAAAAGCTCTTCTAGCTGCTTCTTGTTCCATTTCACAAAGGAGATAACAGGGAGTCTCGAAACCATACTCTTTAGCCATCGACAAAGCTGGGCAAACTCTTTGAATCTCAAGTGTAGCGTCACATCCATTCTGGGAAATATCTACTATTTCCGTGACGAAGCCCATCAGTCGCAGCAGAGGAATTGGTTTCTTGAAGCCTTCGGCTAGGGAGGCGTTATCAATGAAAGCACCCATCAATGCCTTCTGCTGTTCAGGATATTTTTCCATCATTTTTTCAAAAGCAGCTTTATCTCCTATTTCTGCTGCCAGCTTTTTGTATCTTATAAACCTATTCCTGAACAAATTTAAAGCTTTTGATTCATTTATGTTCAGAATATCTTCCATCCGTAAATCGCCTGCACCCATCTTATCTTCCATTTTCAGTCCTCTATTTTCCTGCTGCGATCGTCAACAGTATTCACCAGCTTGCAAACAAGCAAAGTAAAATGACACCAACAAGAAGGTATCTCAGAGCATTCCGGCAGACTAATATAATGTCGTCGGTTTCCAGGACGCTCATCATCAGTCTTTTATGTCGTTTGAGCTTTTTAAAAACTACATTGTTTTCCATTGTCACAAAACAGCTTTTTGGAGTTTTTGAATCGATCCATGAACCTATTTTTGGCGCTTCGATCGCCTCATGTTCAGCATTTGCATTACTGTTGCTATCAGCATCTAAAAATTTACAGCCACTCTCGAGGATTTTTCAGCACTTCTCTAAGCATTGCCTCCTGACTACTAGGGGCGGGTTCGTCGTTATATTCCCAGCAGGCAGCAGGAGGCATGCAGTTAAAAACACTCTGATGGTTAACCATGCCGCTTGCCAGACCAAAGCGAATGCCACGGTCAGAAATCAGAATGAACTCTACGTAACGCCCACGCACAAGACGCTGCCAGTACTTGTTCTCCTCCGTGAAGACCATATCCTTACGTCTTTCCACAATCGGTATATAAGCTGGGACGAACGCCTCGGTACAATCTGTAACAAAGGAAAGAAGTTCTTGTACATTAGGCTCTTTTAAATGGTCGAAGAAAATTCCACCTATGCCTCGGCTTTCACCACGATGTGGTATGTAGAAGTACTCATCACACCACTTTTTAAAGCGCGGGTAATAAGAAGAGTCGTGTTTGTCGCAAACCTCTTTATGCACCTGATGAAAATGAACCGCATCTTCCTCGAAGAGGTATGCAGGTGTGAGATCCGCACCACCACCAAACCACCAGTAATCTGGTTGGTTGCCATTACCTCTCTGGAAATAGCGGTAGTTGACATGAGCAATAGGTACCATCGGGTTACGTGGATGGATAACAAAACTAGTACCTGTGGCGAAGTAAGGGGTGCTTTTGTCGCCACTCATCGGATCTGCTTGTGTTGTTGAGAGAGCACCTGACTTTTCAAAGGTGATTCCAGGAGGCAGCTCACCCTGTATTGCTACGTAATTAACTCCTACTTTTTCAAAAACGTTGCCGTTGTGCAAAGCCCGATCGAGATATCTTGTGTCCTCACTATTCTTGCCAGATATCCAGATACCGTTGCTGTCACGGGTCCAAGACTGTTCGATAAATCTTTGCCCATCTACAAGCTCAATAGCCTGACAAATATTCTCGAACATCTGTTGGAAAACTTTTTGCATTCTCCCACCAATACTATGGTTGCGTGTGGGCATTGTTTTCTAGTGTTTCTCTGACTTCAATCATGGTCTATAATTTTTCTGGTGTGCAGGGCTAATTCTTTTCTGTTAAGAGTTCCCGCCCTGAACTGGCTTGGTCATCAAGTCAACACCGATCGCGCCCAAGATTCCCCAACTTCGGTACAGCAAGTTGGGGAGGAATGGACTTGGGACTGGGTAGTTGGTACTGGGGAAGAAATTCTGGCGTTGCTTTCAATTTGTATGAATCCGGATGTAGAACTTTCGCGCTCTACGTCTCTACAATGATTTTGGTCCGCACGTAAAATCATTTTCATACATGGAATCAGCAACGCCAAAATTATTTTAAGATTTTTGGGTTTTAATCTCTATTCAAATCTTCCCAGTACCCGCAGCATAGCTGCCTTCTAAAGAAAATGCGGTGTTAGGGATCGCGAAACACTCATAACCAATTGAATTGGCGTTCTTAGCGTCTACTTTCTACCGAACCGCCAAGACTTTAAACTTTTGTGATGATTAAATTGATATTAACAATGCCTGCTGCATCGTTACTAGTGACTCCTGGTTTTACTAGGGTAAACAAGCCTTTGTAATTTCCTAGCACTGTGCCAGTAAAGGCTTTTGTAACATCTAGGTTTACAGACTTACCTGGCGTAGTAGGTAGATTTTGACTAAAACTGCCGCTCACACCTCTAATTGTGACCTTAAGCCTGTCTGCATTTGATGGATCTTCAAATGCATAATTGAACTGTAGACGAGCTGATTTAACTCTAGTGGGGTCAAGGTTGGGGGAAAAGATAGTGGCTGTGGCAGTCAAAGGACCGACGGCAACCGCATCATCTGAAGCACCTAGAATTGCGTAATCATCTAGATTACTGTTGGTTGCTTCAAGTGTTTTGAAGTATGATTTAAAGAGACTAACATCTTTGATACCACCAGCATCCGCAACTCCACCATTAGAATACAAATACCCTTCTACGGGTAGAGGTATGGTTATCGTTGAGCCAGAAGCAGCTGTGGACAAAAAATTGTCGATTTTTGTTTGAGTTGCAGACTCAGAAACATCTAGAGAAGGAGTGGTGATTATAGCACTAGAATCTGGTGTAACAGTGAGGGTTTGCGATCCGGCAGTAAAATCTTGTGCAGCAGTAGGAGCTTGTGCAATCAATTTAGCACCTTGAGATCTGATTGGCTGTTTTGCCAATGTCGGAACTGTACCTACAAAGGTTAATAAAGTTAGTCCAACCAAAGCAGTACGAATGTGAAAAAATCTCATATGATTTGCCCCTTTTTATTAGTTTGCAGAGCCAAATGTCACAATAATTCGTAATTGATAATTCGTAATTCGATCTGGCAATCAGTGGTAGCTCTCTGACTCGCCAAGGCATCTTATGTTCGTCAGTTGACGAACATAAATGCCGCACTGATTGTAGACCACGCGTAATGATTGATTTAGTGGTAGCTTTGTCCCTCTTTAATTACGAATTACGAATTACGAATTAGTAATTATTTGCTCATTCGGCTATGACTACATTGGAGAAGAATACATTCATCAGAATCATTGTTCGTGTGTGATTCAAAACCGCCACAAACGAAGCATCAGGCTCATTAAAGATTTAGCTCTGTGCTTAAACAAAGAGTCAAGAGTCAGAATGCAATTAGTTGGAGATTTAAACTCCAACTAATTGAAGACAATGCTGTGCTAACTCCTGCAAAGACGCGCCAGGGACAATCCGGCACCGGACGCCAGTCGCTTATGGAGCAATACGGTTCAGTTAGAAGCGTGACTGCTCTCACCTAACCTACGACTGGTGGATGAATAAAAGGGTTTAATACCCCGGCTAAATCGAGGATTTGACGGTCTACTATTAGTGGTGGATCTGAATCCCCCACTAAAATTAATTCTGACTGGTAATATTCTTTTTTAAGAAAAAAAATTACAACGATGGAACACAACAATGCAACTGTAGGACTGTCAAGTTCATAAAAAGTTCAGAAAAAGTTCAGAAAAGTTCATACAATCTTGTTATTAAGCAAGCAATATTGTGTATTTTACCACGGGGCGATCGCGGACTAACAGAAAATCTTGACGACTTGTATATTAGGGCTATGCCCCAATACGCTTGGTGTTAGGGCTTCTAGGTGGGAATTTCAGGTGTGTAGAGACGTTGCATCTACGTTCATACATAGGTTGACGGTTAGGTAAACAACTACTGAACCGTATTCGGCTATGCCAGTGCTACGTCTCTACATGGGTTTCAGACAAAGAATAATTAAATTCGGTCGATGTCTAATTGATAGCACTCCTAAATAGCTATAGTGAAAAGCTATAAGTTTATATTCTTAATATAGAAATCTTCTATACTTGTAGATCCAAGGAGAATTGACAGTGAAGCGCGTAACTCTTCATCAGTTGCAAGTTTTTGAGGCGATCGCTCGCTGTGGTAGCTTTACCCGCGCGGCAGAGGAACTGTTTCTAACTCAACCTACCGTCTCTCAGCAGATGAAGCAGTTGACACTCGCAGTGGGCATGCCGTTGTACGAGCTGGTAGGTAAACGTCTCTACTTGACGGATGCTGGCAAAGAAGTTTTGACAGTATGTAAGGATATTTCCGAGAGATTGTCCCAGATGGAAATGACTTTGGCAGATCTCAAGGGACTAAAGCAGGGAAATCTGCGGCTAGCTGTGACAACAACTGCCAAATATTTTGTCCCGCGTTTGTTAGGACCGTTTCGTCAATGTTATCCAGGAATCAAAATCTTCCTCAAGGTCACCAACCGCCAGCGTTTACTGCAACGCCTGACAGAAAATCTTGACGACTTGTATATTCTTGGACAACCGCCGTCCAATCTTGATATCAGCCTTTGTCCGTTTCTGGAAAATCCCTTAGTCGCGATCGCGCCATACAACCATCCACTAGCTAAAGAGAAAAACATCCCCCTACAGCGACTTGCCGAAGAGCCTTTTATTATGCGTGAACTTGGCTCTGGTACCCGGATGGCAGTGGAAAGTTTCTTCGCTAAAAACAAGGCTAAGCTCAAAGTTGAGATGGAAATTGGTAGTAATGAGGCTATCAAGCAAGCAATTGTGGGGGGTTTAGGGGTGTCGGTACTGTCACGCTATGTTTTAGCACTCGAAGGGATAAAAGGTCCACTGACTATTTTAGATGTGGAAGGCTTCCCTCTCCAACTTCATTGGTATATCCTCTATCCAGCCAGCAAACAACTGTCTATTGTCGCTCGCACTTTTCTGGAATATCTACTGGACGAAGGCAAGCGCATTGCAGCTCAGGTAGATTTAGATCTTACGGAGTGCGACAGAAATTTTTGATTTAGCTTGAAAATCGGTGTTCAAGATGATGCCAGTGTATGGTATAGTCCCGCTAATTGCTGCCACCCAAGAGTCCCAGTTAGCTTGGGCGTCGGTCAACTTCTTCCATATTTTGGGTTTAACGGTAATGGTTCTGTACGCCATGACAAGATGCAGGATTCAGCCCAGGACTCGGAGGCGTGACATTGGACGCATCGTAGGTCAGAACCACTTCCCCTTTAGCATTTCTCGTCCACCCAGTAGCTTGCACGATGGGTTCTGGGGTAGGAGTGGGTTTTTTGGTAACAGTATGTATTTTGTGTTTTCTGATGTCGGGTTTAAGCGATACCCAATCTACTTCCACGGCGTCACTGGTGAGCGGTTCAGTCCTAGGGTTGGGGGGTAAGCCGCCGCGTCCAGTGATGGTAAAGGAACTGGCTCGTTGCTTACTGCCTGGGTTGCAACTAGTGTCAATTTGACTTGAAGCGTCAACGAGATTTATGGGTATCTGCACTAATCCTCGGGTGGGGTCGTAGAGAGTTGGTGGTGTTATATTTTTTCCGATTGCAACAATGTCACTTTCTGGGGTTAGCTGTTTTCGGTATTGGATGCCAAAGATACCGGAAGCTGCAATGCTGATATTTCCTCCGCTACCATTGAATGCATTAGTAATGATGTCGCTATTTTCTTTTGGTACGGCGACTAGGAATTTAGTATTGAGTGTAAAATTGCCACCATTTCCACTAGTTTGTGCTGTACCGGAAGTGTTAGAGATTAGGCTACCACGACGCATTAGCAGAATGTCTTTCGCCTGTAAGCCAATATTACCACCATAACCTGTTACAGAGTTAGCTGTAAGTTTTCCTTGATTATTTAGATGAATAGAATTGGCAAATACTTCCAAGTTGCCAGCATTACCGCTTCCTAAATTGCTTACCGTTCCCTCTGCTCCATTCAGGATATTCAACCGCTTAGTAGCTACTGTCAAATTCCCTCCGTTTCCACTAGCCCCAGTTTCTACAGCACTAGATGCACTGGAAGGAAAGCCATTGCGACCGACCCCATCGAATGAGACGGTATCGCTAGCAGTAATATTGATACTACCTGCATCTCCCCGTCCGCCAGTATTAGTATTAGCAGACAGTTGAGCGCTATTGTATAGAGACATAGAACCTGCTGTGGTAATTTTGATGGTTCCGCCTTTACCCACACCTGTTTGTGCTACCTCGCTAAAAACACCAGTAACAGGGAAAAAGCTGCTATTCCCGTTGAGTATAATAGCATCACGGGCATGAATGTTAATATCACCTCCATTTCCCTGCCCATCAGTAGAAGCACCGATTTGAGCACCATTAGTTAAGGACAGAGACCCAGTTGTCAAGCTGATGTTACCTCCGTTACCTACACCTTTAGTACTTACGTTGCTAGAGATACTAGTAAAAGCCCCAATAGCAAAAGGTTCGTTGACATCATCGATGCCATTCCCGTTGAGAGTAATAGCATCACGGGCATGAATGTTAATATCACCTCCATTTCCCTGCCCATCAGTAGAAGCACCGATTTGAGCACCATTAGTTAAGGACAGAGACCCAGTTGTCAAGCTGATGTTACCTCCGTTACCTACACCTTTAGTACTTACGTTGCTAAAGATACCAGTAGAGCTATCGATACCATTCCCGTTGAGAGTAATAGCATCACGGGCATGAATGCTAATATCACCTCCATCTCCTTGCCTAGCAAAAGAAGAATTGATTTGAGCACCATTAGATAAGGACAGAGATCCAGTTGTCAAGCTGATGCTGCCGCCTTTACCCTTTAGAGGTATTGAGCTTGAGCCAAGTATTAAGTTGCTAAAGATACCAGTAAAGCCATAGATACCATTTCCGTTGAGGGTAATAGCGTCACGGGCGTGAATGCTAATATTACCTCCATTTGTCTGCCCAAAGGGACCAGTGGCGATTTCAGCATCATTTTGCACCGAAAGGGAACCAGTGCTGATATTTATATTGCTGCCATTACCAGTGGCATCGTAATTACTTCCGTTACCAACTAGACTCCCTTGTACTAGGTTAATTACTCCTGTGGCATTTAGGTTAATTACTCCTGTGGCATTTAGGTTAGTATCACCTACAACCACGCTAACATTTCCCAAATCGTTTCTGATTCCGCTGACTAATGATGAATTGGAAATATTTAGATTGCGGGCATTGATGGTAATATCTCCACCACTTGCACCAGAGACACTAATTGCAGCTTGGTTGGTCAAGGATACATCGGAGCGCTGGAGATCATTAGGAACATTTAAGCTAAAAGTATAACCTGTCATATTTAACCCAACCAAACCTGGTGCAGCTAAAGAAGCTAGCTCCACTCTTCCACCGTTAGCTGTTAGCGCTCCTTCATCTAAGTTGACAGAACCACCAACTAGCAGCAAGCTTTTACCATCAGGTACTTGCAAACCTACACTATTTCCATATACTGGATATACTGGTGCTTGTCCATATACTGATGCTTGAGAATTATTTTGAATGGATGCACCAGCAGCAATCTGGTTATAGAACAGTGCTGTTGGATTAACCGTGAGCAAGGCTGGGTTATTTGGCACACTAGCATTGAACGTTCCAAGATTACCAAATTGAATTGCATTTGCTGTCGTTCCCACGAACGAACCACCAACATTTAAGCTGGCATTTTTCCCAAAAATAATCCCATTCGGATTAATCAGAAACAGGTTAGCAGTACCATTGGCTTGAAGTACGCCATCAATATTCGACACTGCTCCACCCGTCACCCGACTGAAGATGTTTTGAATGTCTGTAGCATTATTAAAGTGTGCCGTCTCTCCAGTGCGGACAGAGAATTCCCCAAAGCTGTGGAACAAATTGCCACCTGCCCTGGTTCCTCCTTCAATAATGTGGGTGGAACCATCTAATCTAACGGTGGAATTATTGGGTAGGGTTTTATCTGGGGTGATTTGGGCAAGGGCTGAATTTGTGGAGAATGCGATCGCCCAGAGGGCAGTAGCGAAACCAATTGCACTCCTAGTCGCCCCACTCATTGCCACAAACCAACCCCACCGAGTACGCACTTCTCCGGACATAGCACTACCCCCCCCAGTTCTGCAGCAGCAGAAGCCTCAATATTGAGTAAACCACAAATAGCGTTCGTTAGAGAAAAACAGAACGTCTGAGAATTTGACAGTGCGGGGTGTGATTGAAGCCAAAGCGATATCTGTATCTGCTTATTTCTCAGTTTTGGCGCACTCGGTTTATGCGCTCAGACCCTATTTCTTTACAAAACTTCATTGTAAGGCTTGTAATAGCCTCATATGCTTACGCCCCAGTACCCTTGACCGTTGATTAAACTCTGAAGAAACGCACAGTTCCAATGCGAATAGTGCCTACGCTCCGCTTACTACCCTGTTTCCAGAAAATAATGTAACTTTATGTAACGAAAAAGCCTCGCCTTGCAGAAAATTCTTGGTGAGAGATTGAGACATAGATAGAAGCTTGCAAGCTTCTGTTAGTTAATAGAAACTGAATTCTCAATTTTCATTCAAGAGGTAATGTCATGAAATTATCTAAGTTGTTTAAGACTTTAGGTTTGACAGCAGTTTTAAGGAAAACACAAACGAACCGATTTATCCAAGTAATACTGGTGATGGTACCTGTCGTTGCTACCGCTTTCACCTTTCACATCGACACAGCAAGTGCGCAAACTAAGGTCTATGAAAATGCTAACGTAGATAGTAACAATAACTGGCAGAACTGGATTATTAAACCAGGTCAATCTGGTTATTTTCTCATCATCAATAAATTGTCGGGTAGAGCGCTAGATGCTGGTGGTAATAATGGGACTATCTATCCGAATCCTAACGTAGATAGTAACAATAACTGGCAAAACTGGATTATTGTACCAGGTCAATCAGGTTATTCTATCTTCATCAATAAATTGTCAGCTGGTGCAATAGATGGTGGTGGCAATGGTGGGACTATCTATGGAAATTCTAACGCATCTATTGACAACAACTGGCAGAACTGGATTATTGCACCAGGTCAATCAGGTTATTATCTCCTCATCAATAAATTGACAAATGATGCACTAGATGGTGGTGGTAATTGAGTGTAGATTGAATCAGTTTGATTTCAGTTTTGATTTGTATTTGCACTTCAAAACTCTCTTTTAAAACGCGAACTTCTCAATAGTGCCAATCGGGGCAGATCCAGCGAAGCTAGATCCGCCCCTATTACTCACTAATGGTTATTCCCAAGAATTTGACTTGTTTCTTCGGTCGATGCATCTTGCAACTCTCTAACAATTCCTGTCTCTTTTTAGCAACTTCTTCTCCCTTGATGACAAGGTATGCGCTCTAGCCCAACTGTCCTCTCCACACAACTACCTCAACTCAACATATTTGTGGTAAGCTTGTAACCAATCAAACGCAATCTCATCGTCATCATTATTGCTGGTATCGGCTTTCATTTTTTGTGGCGTAAGCGTTGCGCTACTGCGATCGCCCGATTCGTCTCCCCTTGGGATTCCCGCAGATCGCTGATTTTGATTCGACTGCTCCCCAGACGGAGACGTGGTGGAGGCGAAGAGATAAGGCTGCCACCATTTACTCGTTACGTACTCCTACCAAGATAATAATTGTCAGTGGTGCGAAGTCGCGTATTTGAGGAACAATCCAGCTTTTCATGGGTAAAACAGTAGTGATGCTGCTTTTAGTTTTCCCCCAAGCAATTCACGCAACAAACTTGAAGAGTAAGTTCACGACACTTTTCCCTTGAAGAGCAAAGAGAAAGCGCTGGATGGATGTCACCCAGCGCCGCCATAGTGTATTTTTTGTTACTGCTGTTGCTGACTGATTCGCTCTTTGCAACTCAGCTTCAAATTCCTCATCCGTATTGCAAAGTACAATGGTTTGCATTTATGTAAGCGCTCACTTTCCACGGCTAGCGCTTGCCTTCTTGTTT
>CAXTSI010000167.1:0-16110 GCA_964246695.1 uncultured bacterium | reverse complement strand
TTGTTGGTTGTTAGTTGTTGGTTGTTGGTTGTTAGTTGTTGGTTGTTAGTTGTTAGTTGTTAGTTGTTGGTTGTTAGTTGGATAGACAGATAGCGGAAATAAGAGTCTAAAACGCATCTGTTGTTCTCGTCAGCTATTTGCTGATGACAATTTTTTGAATTCAAAATTCAAAATTGAGCGCAAATTTTTTTGAATTGCGGGCGTTGGGTACAGGTGACCCTGTTTTTAAACATGGAAAACATTCATAAGCAGCATCCTTGATTTAGGTTCCCCTGGATGCGCGACATGGGGTATTAATTTTTAGATTGCTTCGCTTTGCTCGCAACGCTTCGCGATTTTTAATTTGAGCGAAGCGATTGACTGACGGCTGAATGCTTACTAACTTAGCTTGCTATAAGGGTAAACATCCTTAATATTGGCGTTGAAATACTTGCCATGTGATTTGGCATTCATTAACTCTGCGTAAACTGCAGTTGGAACGTCTTGATACTGGTAAACTTCTCCCTTTTGAAACTCAATTTCTAGAACTTGAATTGAAGAATCATACCCGACACTACGCAGATAATCAGACTCAACTGGGATGCGCTTGTCTAGTGAATTTTGAAGTATTATTTCTCTAGCTTCTTTAACCGCTTCAGGCTGACTCGGTAGACCAAGGAACTTCTCAGCATAGTCCAGAAATTGGTCGCTGTGATACATATAAAATTGAAATTTTTCTCCCCCTACTTCAGTTAAAATTTCTTGAATTAAATCAGGTCTTGGTTCCAGGCTTTCTCCTTTATACTTTATCCACCAATCTTCTTTATTATCATCAGTTACAAATATTAACGGCTTTTGCTGAACTCTGGCATAATCAATTAACTGAAACCAAAGGACAACATCTCCGTATCTTCTAGGGACAGGCTTCTGATCATCTTTATATCCTGGAGGCTTTTTATAGCTGAAGCGTTTTTCGGCTTTTTCGTAAATATTTTCTAGTTCTTCTTCAGAGTAAGGCTGACCAACTTTCCCCTCCAGCAAATCAGATAACTCTTCTCGAAGTTCGTCATTTTCGAGATAATTAGGATGATGGGTCTGGGCTATCTTGACTTGATATTTAACTTCTTCCATTATCTTCTCAATATCTAATAAAATTTGCTGAATATTGATAAATGGGTGTTGTTTATACTCTTGAATAATTTCCGATCTTAATCCCTGAAATTTTTGCGCTAAAATTCTATCGATGTATTCATATGCTTTCAAGGATTTTGAAATAACATATGTGCGATTTTTTTGGTATTCATAAGCAACTTGATAAGGTATCCAAATTCGCTCCTTTAGTCGATTAAGAATGTCAAAAAATCTCTTTCTCGTTTCCGGAGTATAACAATAAATATTTAGTAAAATATTCGCATCAAAAGAAAAAATACAATTTTTCCAAATTTCAGCTAATTCTTCAGATGAAGGCTTGTAATAACCACGAAATAAATCTCGCATATCTAGGTTTTAAATTTACGTTAACAGGACTTAGACTGAAGATTGCTAATAGCTAATAGCTAATGGCTAATAGCTAATGGTAAAAAAGCAATTAGTAATTAACCTGAAGGGGCTGTCTCACCAGTTCCTTGGGCGCGGGAAACAAGCTGCAAGGACTGGACTCACAATTAGCGACCAATGTTTTTTCACGAATCATTTAGGATTGCTATAGATCTATCTACCTTAAGGATGAGCTAGTACTCTATAAAGTCAACTTTGAAGGGTTCGTAGTGAGGGCTCTTGCCCTCGTGTTCTTGAGGACTAAAGTCCTCACTACGAACAAATCATCATAAACCAAGCATTGTTGCTTTGGTGGAGTACTAGCACAGGGGGCGCAAAAATAAAGCAACCATTAAAGGAATAGCGCGAAAATATTACATCATAAGCTTTTATAATTTTTAATTTTTAATTTTTAATTTTTAATTCCAGGGGAGCGGTATTAGCGGTTCATGAGCTTAAGCACGTTGAGCGTGATATCTGGAAAAGCGATAGGGCTGATAGTACCCGCTCTCAAAATGACTTGCGACTGATACGTATCGCCAATTGGGTTCCGAAAAATCACGACTTCACGATCCTTCAAATTAACCACCCAATATTCTCGAATTCCTACTGCTGCATAAACTTTTGCCTTCGTCTCTAGGTCTTTTTTCAGGCTTGAATCGGCATACTCAATGAGCCAAAAAATATTCTCTGGGTAGGGATGATGATCGAGGTACTCTTCATCTAATGGCGCGACTACGGCAAGATCGGGTTCGGGTTCAGAATTATTTCCCGGTAAGGTAATCGGATGACCCTCGCGAACTTGTGCTCTATCCCCAAGTTGCTTTCTAAGTTGATTGGCAAATCGATCCAGGAAAAATACATGAGTTGTACCCTCTGGGCTCATTTCGATAATTTCCCCATTAAGTAATTCGACCGTGCGATCGTCGAGAATACCCGCCTCAATCATGCGGTGATACTCTTCGAGCGTCCATTTTGCTGTGGTAACAGTCATGGCGGGTAAATGAAGAATACATTATCCCATAATAAGGCAACGTCTTTAAAGAAGATAAACTGACAACAAGCTATCGCAGTTCTCGTTTGGATGCAATACACGGATTTGGGCACGGCACTGCCCATTGGTGTCAACTTAAGGTCAAACCCCTTACTAAAAGCTTGTTCCAGACCTTTCTCGTTCCCACGCTCTGCGTGGGAATGCATCTCTTTGAGGCTCTGCCTCCACTTTGAGGAGGCAGAGCCTCCCAGAACAGCGTTACTAGGCAGAGCCTAGTAACGAGAACGCCTGTATTTTCAATGGTTACAGCTTAAGTTGACACGCATGGGCACTGTCGTGCCCCTACAAAGTGTCTGTATTCCACCCTATTGAGAAGCGCTATAGTGCCCCGCATAGGCATATCAAGGTTGTTACGAAACTTACCAGTTACCGCGATTTTATTCCGGTTTGGATGTAATCACCTCAGCAGGGCGTAGGATCTTCTCACCTGAACGAAACCCCCGACGCACAACTTTAGTAATTGTTTGGTCTGCTACGTCGGTTCGTACTTCCCGGTCAACCACGCGACACAAATTGAAATCTGGTTGAGATCCCTCCAGTTCTATAGGAAAGACTTGGCGCTTTCCTAGTACAACCTGGAATTTGCGATAAACTGCTCCTACAGACTTGGGTAAGCGCTGGAGAAATTCCGGACTGGGGTTGGGGTTGTCTTCCAGGTAGGAAATTAATGCGGATAGTGCATCCCCAACTTCTAACAGTTCCAAGAATAAATCTTCTAAAGTTGCGGCGGCGCAATTTTGCTGTTCCCGCACTGACTGTTGGAGTGAAACAATTTCTTTTTGGAAGCTACTGATTTGTTGCACGAGTACATCGCGCGACTCTTGACTGAGAATATAGGTTTGGGGTGCGTCAGACATGGGAAATCTCTTGAGATATAGCAGTCCTATTTGATTGATCAACAAGGGGACAAGGGGGACAAGGATTGCTATAGTAATGGTAGGGTTTTAATTGCCCAAGCTTGCACTTGGGAATTGGGATTGGTAGTCATTTGCCGACACAGGGCGATCGCTTGTTGTAATTGTCCACCCATCTGATAAGCTTTGATCAGCCACATTTGAGCTTGAATGTAATTTTTGCTACTGCTGTCAGTACAACCCTGACAGTAATCTTCCAGATATTTGATCGCTTTGGGGTAATGTTCCTCTTTGCAAGCTGTCATGCCTTCAGTGAATAATTCTGATAAAGCGATGGGTAAAGGTTCTTGTTCTAAGATTTCTTCTTGTTTTGCTTGAGCGATCGCCTGCTCTAATCCATCAAATTCTGACAATAACATTAATGTTGGCACTGGCTCATCCAAAGCCGATAAATCACTACATTTGAATTGCTTAATATTGGGCAATATTGGGCGTAGATAATCAGCTATGATACGTTTCTCAGGCTTCATTAAGCTTTTTTGCGCCTTAGCAATGACATCCACAGGATATTGCTTCTGCTTCATTGCTACTGCTACAGCTTTTGTAATTTCAGCTTTCGATGCTGCTTGAGATACACCAAGAATTTCGTAAGGATTAATCATTAAGGGAATGGGGAATGGGGAGTGGGGAGTGGGGAATGGGTAATGGAGAATGGGTAATGGGTAATGGGGAATAGGAGAGGAACCCATTACTCTAAGAAAGAATTTCATCAATTACCAATTACCCATTACCAATTACCCATTACCAACGCAAAGATACCATTTCTAAACGGTAGCGATCGCGTAACTGTAAATAATCGTTAATATCTTGATATTTAAAATTATCAATTGCTGATTCCAGACGTTGTTTCATTTCAAAAGAGACTGCTTCCAAGTCAACAACTTGGTTTTCCAGCCAAGGTACATCTTTCAAAGCCGACTCATAAGTTAAGTTTGCCAATGCTGTTGACAAAGCAATAATCCAATTATGTAGAGACGCGAAATTTTGCCTCTCTACAAAGCGGTAATAAGTCGCTATTGCCCAGTTGTGCAAGCTTGTAATATTAGGCTGAGAAATCCAGATTTTTTCGACTTTATTGGCAACAATTTCCCCATCTGTATTTTGCCAAATTGCTGCTTCTAAACGAGGTTGGATATGTTCATTGAGATTACCCTCTACTATTGGATCAAAACCGAATTTTTGCATAAATTCTGCACTCGCTACTTGAGCCGCTTCTAAATTTCCACACCATACCAATTGTTCGATATTTTGGATAAGGCTAAGGCGTTGTCGTTGAGAAAGAGTTCTGAGAATTTGCCGATTCGATGCAATTTCCTGATGAGATAAAGATTGCCACTCCCGATCAGCTTGCTGTAAATTGCCTTGTTGTGCATAAGTAAATCCCCGCAGGTAAGCCGCTTGCTCTCCATCGACCCCCTCTAGGTGGGATAATGCTGTTGCCCAGTTCTGGGTTTTAAGCGCTACAAGTCCTAACCGGATTTGGCATTCTTTCCGGTTTTGTAAGAGGATTTGAGCTGCTTCATACAGTGATGCAGCGCTTTTGAGATCGCCAACTTTCTCGGCTGCTAACCCTTGGCGAAACTGTTCTTTCCCTTTAACTGTAAGTTGTAGCTGTTGTAGTAATTCAAGTCCTTCTCTCCGCTGAAAGTTAGTTAAAGCCGATTCCAAAAGCGCGATCGCCCCGTGTAATCTTCCTGAGTGAGAAGCTTGCTGCGCTTTTTGTAGGGCAGAGTCGTAAACTTCTTCAAGTTCAACTTGGGCATTACTTGCGGCGATCGCAAGTCTTACAGACTCTGTGGAGTAAAGTTGTTCGGCTTCACTGTAAGTAGCGATCGCTTTTTTAAAAAATCGATTTTCTGCTAGTGACGCCGCTTGTGCGATCAATCTTTGAAAATCTTGTCGCCGTTGCAGTTCCTGTTGACACTGGTTAATTGACTGCGATAATTGGTCGTCGCAGAGAATTTTGGTACAGCGTTTGTAAAGGGCGATCGCACCTGACAAAACTTGAGTTTCTAGAGGATCGCCAGTATCAAGTTTGAGAAGCGCTTCGGCGTTAGCAGCTAGCTTGTCTACCTCTGCCACTTGGAGACGCCACTGCTTTAATTGCTGGGTGAGTTGGTCTAAAATATTACCCAAAAGCAATTGGCAAATTAAACGCTCCCAAAAACCAGGTTTGCTAGACCAAGCAGCAAAACCTTTTTCAGCTATTGTAACTGCTTCCCGCAGGTGCTTGTTTTGAGCAAGTCGTTGTGCTTTCTGGCTTGCTACTTTAGTCAGTGGTGCTTGCTTCCAAGCATCAACTACTACAACGCCCAACAAAGTTTTACTTAAAGCGTTCACACTGTCAAGGATGGTCATCAAGCACCCTCCTTGCAGTTTGGTACTTTTAAAACCTCCCCCACATCTATATAGTATTCCCGCCCTTTAAGTTGGGAATTAGCCTTAACCATCACTTCTTCTACGGCGAGATGGCAAATCTGGATAGAACGTTCTATCAAGTCCTGAATCATTTCCTCAAACTGCGCTCGAGTGATTTCTACCTCAATTGGAATGGCGATTCCTAACTCATCTAGTAAGGGAGTTGTCGTATCAATTCGAGCTACCGTAGCACTACTCAAGGTAACTTTGGCGCGTTCTACTGCTATCTTCAGGTCAGCGTTAAATCGTACTTGTTGATAGTGGGGCATTTTGGCAATCAAGTCGTCAACGTCAGTTAATTTTTCTTGCTTTGCGACTTGCTCTTTGACAAACTTGAGCATGCGCGAGTCAATATCATCCCCACCCAGCCACAAGTCTCCGGCTTTTCCTTGTTCGATAAATGAAGTTCCAACTGCTGTAATCAAACAAGCGTCGAACGTACCGCCACCAAAGTCATACACCAAAATCGTTTTCCCATCGTCGTTTTCTGGAGAAAACCCGTAGGAAATAGCGGCGGCTGTGGGTTCGGGTAGCAGTTCTAAGGGAGTGAGTCCAGCTTTGAGTGCGGCTGTGCGTGTAGCGTGGCGGTGTTTGTCGTTGAAGTAGGCGGGAACGGTGATCACCGCTTGGTCGATCGCTTCCCCTGTTTTACCAATTTTCTGATAGTAGGCTTGGGCATTTTGGACAACTTTTTTGAGAATTTCCGCAGAAATATCCTCTGGCTGGTACTCTTTACCTCCTAGCCAAACCGCAATACTATTCTCTGTCCCTTGCGTTAGTTGGGCAGTTTTGTAGCCAAATTGCGACTTTTGCTCTTGTACCGCCGACTCGCTAAAACCTCTTCCCATCAAACGTTTGATAGAAACAATCACGTTTTCCGGGTCAGCCCTTAACAGGTTGTAAGCTTTTTCTCCTGCCACCAGCTGATCTTGTTCGCAGGCAACCAGCGATCGCGTCAGCTTCCGATCTGGAGGCGTGTTGTCAATAGCTGTTACCACTTCCACATTTGCCAACTTAAAAGCTGCAACCGAGTTTGTTGTCCCCAGATCAATGCCGATCGCCTTACCCATTGCTTCCCTGTATTGGTATAAATTATTTGTTATAAGCCTAATGCTTATGTTCCCGCAAACTCAGTCATTCACGGGCTTTAAAGATATAAGTTCAGGCTATTACTTACTTCGATTGATACATATAAAATCACCAAATGCCTTCAGGGAAATTTCGGATAATTACACACAGCACGATTAGGGCTTCAGTATGACTCTAAAGCTGGTAGTGGCACAAAAAAAGTAGTGCTAAGTCATTTTGCTATTGCTTAGTCTAAACTCCAGTATCGAACACCAGTGAATAAGTTGATTTCCCTTATACCTATATAAGAAATAGAAGTCCGGCTGATGTCGTCTAGGTTCAGAACCCTACTACATTGAGGTGATTTATATCTCCTATGGTTATTACCATACAAGTATAATTTTGTCAATGTGTTCGTTCTAGTAAAATACAATCTCGTAAATAACATGGATTTGTCAGTTCCAGGATCTACAAACTCTCCACTATCTACATCCCTAACACCTGTATTCGGGGATAATGTCCAAGACTTGCTTGGTACTGGTGCCTTACAGGTAAATCCCAGTGCCATCATTACCGTGAACAGTATTGCTGATACAGTGGATGACAATGATGGTGTGACAACGTTACGCGAAGCCATTAATCAAGCAAATGCTGATGATAGTCAAGACTTGATTGTGTTTGACCGCTCTTTGTTTTCCAGTCAGCAGACTATTACCCTGAGTGGCACAGAACTAGACATCACCCACAACTTGGACATTATTGCTCCACGTGACCCGTTGACGGGTGGGGATTTGGTGACCGTAAGTGGTAACAATGCCTCACGCGTGTTTGAGATTGAAACAGGAGCAACAGTGAGCATCGACGGATTGATTATTACTGATGGTAGTGCAAGGCGTGATGATGGTGGAGGAATTAAGAACAGTGGCACCTTGAATGTGAGCAACAGCACCATCAGCAATAACTCAGCATCCTATTATAGTTACGTCAACGCCAATGGCGGCAATGGCGGCGGCATCTATAATAGTGGCACAATGACGGTGAGTGCTAGCACCATAAGCGGTAACAATGCAGAGAGCTTCCCATACAATTACGGCGCTGGCATCTATAACAGTGGCACAATGACGGTGAGTACTAGCACCATAAGCGGTAACAAAGGAAGGGGTGTCGCTGGTTTCAGCGATGGCGGCGGCATCTATAACAGTAACAGTGGCATCCTTACGGTGAGTACTAGTACCATTAACAGTAATTTGGCAAATGGTGCGCGTGGTGGCTCCGGCGGCGGCATCAGTAACGATGGTAACCTTGTTGTAAGCAACAGCACCATAAGCGACAATTCCGGAAACCGCTATGGCAATAACATCCATAACAGTGGCAATTTGACGCTGTTGTTCAGTACCCTTACCCTCAGCTCTGCCGCCTATGGTGGAGGCGTGTTCAATGATGGCTCTGTCAACGTGCGCAACACAATTATCGATGACGTAGTAAGCAACTCTAGCTTTTTTGATAATGGCACTTTTATTGGCACTTTTGTTGGCGCTTTTACAAGTGAGGGCTACAACCTGATGTTTGCACTGGTGATTTAATCAAAGAGAATGGTGACTTTGTACTGAAAAATCCCCATAACTTTAGCTGCCTTTCTTAGGGTAGAGGACATTCCGCTGAAATATCAAAGCATTCGTTGAAGCGGGACAGCTTGCTTTGTTCTGAAATCTCTACTTTATGTTCTGCTACACTTTCACTCATAAATTTCATCCCGTTTCAACGGCTGAAATTCGTCTATTTGTATGGGATATTCTAAAAGTTGCTCAAACATGTTTTTAATAGGAGCAGGATGTCAGCAAATGGTTAAGCGAGTTGTAATTGTAGGTGCGGGTCCGAGTGCAATACTGCTCGGTTAAGGAAAATAGAGCGTAAAAACAGAGAAAATATGTTCGCGTATTGAATACGAGAATGGAGCGGATTTTCCAAAACTTACTTTTTTTCTAGAAGGCCTTGGTATAAATCTGCCCAGCTTTGTCGAAGAGAATCGATACATGACTGTAGAGACTGAATTTGAGTTCTGCGAGCCACTTGCATGACAGCATCAATATGAGCAGGGCTACCAGCTTTACCCAAATGCTTATACTTGCTGAACTTATTAGTCTGTCTTGTCGGAAAGATCGGCTCTTGGGCATGTAACTTATAGTATCAGTAAGTTCCGCTGGGGCTGCGTGCTTGGTAGCGTAAAACACAGCAGCCGGGGGGTGCAACTTCCCCTGAAGCTTTAATTTGTTGGATTTGTAATTGTAAAGTAGCGATCCAATACTGCTCGGATAAGCAAAAATTAGAAACCCGGTTTCTTAAAGAAACCGGGTTTCTGGCACCTCAACTATTCTTAACCGAGCAGTATTGACTGGGAAGTTACAGCAGTTTTCAATTGAATTTACCACATTGTAAGGGCGGGGGAACCCCGCCCCTACGACCTCACCGCGTTTGGGGTAGATTACTTTTCGTTTCTGTGAAACGCCTCCTCTGCCGTCATGTGCTTATCCGAACCGTATTGCCTGTGCCCTCTGCCGAAAGCTTTTCAACATCCGAACTAAATTATAGATACTTTGCGATGGGATATAAAGACTGATGAGTTGCAAAAGTTTCAGTTGATATTTTTGACTGAACTTGAAGCCGTAAAGCTTAATTGGTAAGTCTAAAAGGCTGAGTATTTTATCAAACCTCTGCGTATCTTTTTGCTCAATAGTTCTCTTCAGAAAATCTAATAGTCTCTGTTGAGCAATTTGCTTGAGAGGTTGATACTGCTCCTGAACTATTTGAAAGTATTTAATATAAGCATCCTGATTCCTGGGTTTCCAATCACTGACGTTGGCAGAATAAATAGATGCATTAGATTGATGAATCCGATAAAAGTTACCGATTATGGGAGTATGAATAAATCTTATGCCTTGCATTAATAAATCTAGTTCAAATTTGCAATCTTCCAGATACCACAATTCTGGATCGAAGATTGCGAGCTTCGCAACAGTCTTCTTTAAAAGAAAGCCATTACACTGTAAACCCCAAGGAGTTAAAAGCTTTTCTATCACTTTCTCCTTGCTTGAACAATCATATTCATAAAAGATTTCTCTGCGATCTTCTGCTTCATAGACTCGTTCTTGGTCGCAATAAAAAACTACACGCTCACAGTCATAATTTTTGGCATAATCTAGCTGAAATCTGATTTTATCGCTGTGAAGCCAATCATCCCCATCCAGAAGTTGAATCCATTCCCCTTTTGCATGTTCGATCCCAAAATTCCGGGCAGAGGAGACTCCCCCATTTTCTTGATATAAATATCTGACCCTTTGGTCTAGGCTGATCAGAGACTGACTGAGTTCCCTCGTCCGATCGGTTGAGCCATCATCGACAATGATGCATTCGAGATCGCTAAAGGTTTGCTCTAGAACACTCACAACAGCCTGCTCAAGATACTGTTCTCGATTATACGCCGCAATCACGACCGATACTAGAGGTGAACTAGACGCAGATAAATCTGAAGCTATCAACAACGATTCTTTTTCAATCACCATTTTGCAGATCACCCTTACTTGAACCTTCTCACCGTCAAAATAATTCGTAATTACAATCAGTGTTTGCTTTTCCCCATCCACTGATTGTAGACCACTAAATTTTTAATGAGCGTGGGGGGTACGGTACCCTTTTAATTACGAATTAGTAATTATTTGGTCAACTAAGTAGGTGGTCACAATTAAACTTAAAATGGGCGGGCAGGATGCCCACCCCACAATATATTTAATTTCTTGTGGGGTGGGCATCTTGCCCGCCCCAAAATACAAATTGTATTTGATGTTTATTTATATCCATTTACTTAATAGGTAAACCTTGAAAATATAAGCTGACACGAATGGGTTACCCCGCCCTGTGTGAAAGCCTTTGAATCCGGCGTCCTAAGGTTACGGCTTGGTTTTAACGCACCCTACTACTTTAATGCAGCTTTAGTTGTGAAATGTTGGCTTTAGGCTCTTGTTTAGGAATGGATGTTGTTGACGAATTACTGAAAACACCGGAAAGTGCTGCCTACCAAATTTTGAAGAAGGTGGGCAGTGCCCACCCTACATAGGAATGGTTGAGGGTTGCTATTTAATAACAAAAAAAACGGTAGAGCAGTTGCATACTCTACCGTTTTTTAATTTGGAATTTGAGATATTGGATTGGGGAGTTGTTAGTGGTTAATCGCTAATCGCTAATCGCTAATCGCTAATCGTAAAAATTGACAATTAGCAATTAGCAATTAGCAATTAACACCCAACAATCGAATATCTACTCAACCCCTGGAGTCAACAATTCCCGGCGCTGTTCAGATCTCACAGTTACAGTACCAGTGTCATCCACATCAACTATGGCTGTATCACCATCCTTGATGCGACCCGACAGAATTTCTTCTGCAAGGCTATCTTCTAACAACCGCATAATTGCTCGACGTAAGGGTCGTGCGCCGTAGCTGGGGCTGTAACCATCTACGATCAAACGGTCTTTGAAGCGATCGGTGACTTCTAACGTAATGCCTTTTTCAGTAAGGCGACCGAAAACTTCCTTGAGCATGATGTCGGCGATTTGTGTCACCTCTTCCTTGCTCAGTTGACGGAAGACGATAATCTCATCGAGTCGGTTGAGGAACTCTGGACGGAAGTATTGCTTCAGTTCTTCGTTCACCAGAGTTTTAATCCGGTTGTACTGAGACTCGCTGACGTCTTCGGAGAACTCAAAGCCGATACCGCCGCCGCCTTTTTCAATCACCTTGGAACCAATGTTGGAAGTCAAAATCAGCAAGGTGTTCTTGAAGTCCACGGTGCGACCTTTAGCATCTGTTAGGCGACCGTCTTCCAAGATTTGCAGCAGCATGTTGAATACATCTGGATGTGCTTTTTCAATTTCGTCAAAAAGCACTACAGTGTAAGGACGCCGCCGCACGGCTTCGGTCAGTTGACCGCCTTCGTTATAACCAACATAACCAGGAGGCGAACCAATCAGCTTGCTGACTGTGTGGCGCTCCATGTATTCCGACATATCTAGCCGGATCATTGCTTCTTCAGAACCGAAGAAGTATGAAGCCAAGGACTTCGCCAACTCGGTTTTACCCACACCGGTAGGACCAGAGAAGACGAAGCTAGCTATGGGTCGATTGGGATTCTTTAAACCGACACGAGCGCGACGAATTGCCCGCGAAACTGCCCTCACTGCATCTTCTTGTCCAATGAGACGCTGATGCAGGGTGTCTTCCATGTGCAGCAGCTTTTCGGATTCAGATTCGGTGAGTTTGTTTACTGGTACACCAGTCCAAGAAGCGACAATGTGAGCAATGTCTTCTTCCGTGACCACAGGTTCTTCACCTTCGGCGCGACCTGAGTTGGTCTTGCTTTGAGCAATGGCGCGAATTTCGGCTTTGATTTCCATTTCGCGATCGCGCAGTTCCCCAGCTCGGTCAAAGTCTTGACTCCGGACTGCGTCGTCTTTTTCCTTGAGGATCTGACGCAGTTCTCTGTCTAACTCCTTAGCTGCAGGTGGCAGTTGGGAGTTAATCAAGCGTACCCGAGATCCGGCTTCATCAACCAAGTCGATTGCTTTATCCGGGAGGTAGCGATCGCTAATGTAGCGGTCTGACAATTTTGCCGCCGCCACCAAAGCTTCATCGGAGATTTTCAGCTTATGATGCTGCTCGTAGCGGTCACGCAAACCGTACAAAATCTCAATTGTCTCATCTACTGACGGTTCACCTACCATCACTGGTTGGAAACGACGTTCTAGGGCTGCATCCCGCTCTATGTGTTTGCGGTATTCATCTAGAGTTGTTGCACCAATGCACTGTAATTCTCCCCGCGCCAAGGCAGGTTTAAGAATATTTGCTGCATCAATTGCACCTTCTGCCGCACCCGCACCAATTAAGGTGTGTACTTCGTCAATGACAAGAATGACATTGCCCGCCTGACGGATTTCATCCATTATTTTTTTCAGGCGTTCTTCAAATTCACCCCGGTATTTGGTTCCTGCTACAAGTAAACCAATATCCAGTGTGACCACGCGCTTATCTTCCAGGATGTCGGGGACATCTTTGTTAGCAATTCGCGTCGCCAAACCTTCGGCGATCGCGGTTTTACCAACCCCTGGTTCCCCAATCAAGACTGGGTTATTTTTCGTCCGGCGACCCAATATTTGAATCACGCGTTCGATTTCTTTAGCGCGCCCCACCACTGGATCGAGCTTGCCGTCCGCTGCCATTTGGGTTAAATTTGACCCAAATTCATCCAAAGTCGGGGTTTTATTGCCGCGTGGTTGACCTCCCGCGCTCACCTCAGCTGTTTCTCCCAGCATTCGGATCACTTGGGTTCTGACCTTAGACAGATCTACACCGAGGTTTTCTAGCACCCTAGCTGCTACACCTTCCCCTTCTCGGATTAGGCCCAACAGCAGATGCTCGGTGCCAATGTAGTTATGCCCCAATTGGCGTGCTTCTTCCAAGGATAGTTCCAGAACTCTTTTTGCCCGTGGCGTAAACGGAATTTCCACGGCTACAAAACCTGAACCCCGGCCTATGATCTTTTCTACCTCTATCCGGGCGTCCTTGAGATTGACACCCATAGATTTCAGTACCTTAGCCGCCACTCCAGTACCTTCTCCAATTAATCCCAGAAGGATTTGTTCAGTACCTACGAAGTTATGACCCAGTCGGCGTGCCTCTTCCTGGGCCAGCATGATTACCTTAATGGCTTTTTCTGTGAAGCGTTCAAACATATGGCATTGATCCCATCACCTGCGTCGTGCCGGTAAGCTGATTTTAGCACAGGTTAAAATTTCGGATGCCTGTATAAAGATATAGACATCAACGAAGTGTTACCCAGGTGTATGGGATAATTGCAAGCTATTTATTTGGTTTTTTGTAGGCTGTGTACTGAGGAGGTTAAGTTTTCTAGTATTCTTGAGACTGACTGCAAGCAACATCTGGCTGAATTTTCAAGTTTTTTTTTAGTCACTCCCAAGGGATGATTTTTACCATATATCCAGGTTCTTGTCAAGAAGAGCTTGAACATTCATTTCCCTATATTTAGAAAATTACATAAATAAAACAAATAGTTTTATGCTTTAGATTAGAAAAGACTAATGTAAAGTTGTGCAAATTCTTATGTTGAACAGTCTTTTGTCTATTACCAATTCCCAATTCCCAATTACCAATTCCCCCTTCGGAGTTCGCATTCTTCGGGAAAGCAGATCCGATTGGGAGTGAAACCCTCGCCCAGGGGCTGTCTCACCAGTCGCCTAGTAGCGGGAAACACTCATTCAGCACCGCAGTTTCTTTCGGAGGGTTTCCCTCATAAGAACTGCGAGCAGGATCACCAATTACCAATTCCCAAGAAGATTTGCTTAAGCGCTCGCTAATTATGGTACGCAAGCGATCTAAAGTATCTTGAAATTGCGGCTGTTGCAAATCTCCAAGCCAAAGAATCAGCGCGTCCTCATTATTATCTTTGTAGTAACGCCGCCGCCGCCCAGCTGTTTTGAAGCCAAATTTTTGATATAAAGATATTGCTACCGAATTAGAAGCTCGCACTTCGAGAGTAGCTCGCTCTAAACCGCGATCGCAAGCAGTATGCAGCAGAGAGTACAATAAAGCCTGTCCTAAACCCTGATGATGATATTGGGGATCAACAGCCAATATTGTAATGTGAGCCTCCTCCAAAATTGACCAAAAGCAACCCATTCCCAGCAATTGCAAGGGAGAGACTGGGGAAAATAGCCCAATTAAATCGCTGTTTGGGCTGTCTAACTCCCGCTGGTAGCCTTCTAGGGTCCACAAACCACCAAAGCAGGCTAGATCTAGTTCCAAAACCGCACTCAAATTCTCTGCTGTCAGTGATTTAACTTCTAGTTGAAAAGCTTCCATCCCATTGTCTTTACTAGGGGTCTAAATCCCTAGGAATCAAAAGTACGCGAGTATGACGGCGATTGTTTACTTTTTCGTTTAAACTCAAGTACAATCATGTGACTATACTAACAGATTTAGAGATAACCCAAGTTGCACTCCTTTTATAGTTAGGGCTGCTAATGGCTAATGGCTAATGGCTAATGGCTAATGGTGAGTCCAGTCCTTGCAGCTTGTTTGCCGCACCCAGGGAATTGGCGTTCTTCGAAGCGTTAGCGATAGCGAAGCGTTAGCCGGTACTCCGGCGTCGGAACGAGCGTCACCCGAAGGGCTAATAGACATAGCAGTGAAAAACAATGTATGAACGCGCGGCGTTCTACAAGGGTTGTAGACAACGCACAATTAAATTCGGTCGATGTCTAATGGAAGATTGGCAATTAGCAATTAGCAATTAGCAATTAGCAATTAGCAATTAGCTTTTTCCCAAAGGCATTAAATTGCTCATAGTCAAGGGTAGGGGTTGAAAAAGCGCGTTATTGAGTAAACTGGGAATCGGCGGACCTAATTGTCCCCGTAATTTTCACAAGGACAACTATTATAGATATGGTATCGACTCACCCGACTGGGGTTCAAAATTCTGGTAGTAAGTATTTACCTCAAGGAAGTAGTCAAAACACAAATCTTTCACCCAATCAGCAACTTCTGCCACTAACTGCCAGAATTAATAGTCACGACTGCTTGGAAATAGGGGGTTGTGATGTCACAAACCTAGTTCAGCAGTTTGGTTCACCGTTATATATTTTGGATGAACTCACCCTGCAAACAGCAGCGACGCAGTACCGTTCAAGTTTTAAGCGCTATTACAAAGGTGAATCTCAGGTAGTGTATGCCTCAAAGGCGTGGAGTTGTTTAGCAGTCTGCGCGATCGTCGCCAATGCTGGTTTAGGAATTGATGTCGTCTCTGGGGGCGAACTCTACACAGCCCTAACAGCAGGTGTGAGTCCTGATAAAATCTACTTCCACGGTAACAATAAATCTCGTTCAGAACTCAACAACGCAATCCAGTGTGGTTGCACCATTGTGGTGGATAACTGGCAGGAATTGCATAGCTTGGTGGAGGGAGATGGGGGAGATGAGGGAGATGAGGGAGATGAGGGAGATAAGGGAGATGAGGGAGATGAGTCCGTCAATTTAACCTCCATCACCTCATCATCCTCCTCATCCTCCTCATCCTC